>JAZQJR010000187.1:0-12564 GCA_045541715.1 Acutalibacteraceae bacterium | reverse complement strand
AGAAATTCGAATTTGTCGATCTGGGCGAAGTGCCATTCTACTTGCAAGCAGACCACATGGTTGACGGTTTGCTCTGGTTTAAGTCTCCCGACGAAGACAAAGCCTTTTTCGTCATGGATCGGAAGTTCGAAGACAAAAACGCTGTCTATACTTACTCCTCTGACGGGCCATCTCAACTAAAGTTAACAGAGAAATCAATTAAAAAGCCGTCTTTTGAGGACATTCAAAAACAAGAATTTAAGCTTTTCAACATAAACGAACTCAAAGGCTACCTCCAAGAGAGCTTCAACGACGCAAATGCGACAAAGTTCAACCCTGAAACACACGCTAGCTCGCAAACCTTACAAATTGCCGACGATAATCCTTTGTATAATTTTGCTCGGTTTTACAACAAAGACTTTACATTTAAATCTGACAAGGAAGCTCCTTCTGTTGGAAGACAAAACTTAAAAAATACAGCAATGTATGCAGAATCAGCCTCCGAGGAATATTCAAAAATCGACTGGGATGAAAACATAAAGGAAAACCAAGATCTGCTAAACTGCGCCAACGCCTTAAAAAAAGAGCTTATAAAAAATATCCACTGGGAGATCTCTCACAGAACGAATGCTAAAAAGCTTAACAAAACAAAACGTTCTTTCTTTAGACGAGATAAAGAAAAAACAACCTATCATCTCCCAGAATTTAAAACCATTGAAAGCGCCTCCTCGCTAAAGAAAAAAATAGGACGAGCCAATGGTGCCACGCTTAGTATAGATATGAAAGAGTTACGTAATGATGGATTTGTCTTTTTTACACTCCAAGTCGAAAAAAAGCACTCTGCTCGTCCAACTTTTCTTAAAGAGAAAACAGCATCCGAAGCATCGTTTTCTTTCGATAACATCCCTTTAGCAAGTTGTTCAAAAGATATGATTCACGGCCTTTTTTCTACAGAAAATCAAGACCAAAAACAATATGTCTGTTTCAACGGCTCTTCCGAAGAAATAAAAGAACAAATCGCAACGCACTACCTCAACAGCGAAATAAAAAATCTTTTAGAAAAAAACTATTCCGCTAAAAAAATTCTTAGAAATAAAAAATCTATTTTTAACAACATAAAGAAAAAAATCATTCAAGACGCTCTCGAAGTCCGCATCCCGACGCATGTCGCTGTAGATAAGTGGGAAAAGGTTGAGCTAGAGTAAAACAAAAAAGAAAGGAGTGTTTTTTATGTGCAACAAAAAGGACGTTATCAAGAAAGTTTACGAAGACCTTTTGAAGGACAAAAATACCTTCGAAATGCTAAAAAGCGAGCTAAGCAGCAGCGCTCAACTCGATGAGGCATTTATTTGCAAGCATATTTTGCCTTTGGCACAAATAGTTGACCCGGAAATTACTTGGCAAGACATCTTAGCCTATGAAAAAGAGGCGCTCTCTCAACCGACGGAATTAACTTTAAACGACTTGGAAAACATCTCCGGTGGAAAGGCTTCAAACGTTCTTATGAGCTTCGGATTGTTGGCTTTAATGGGATTTTCTGGCCTCGCTGCCAACAACGTCGCCTCAGCAGATTTTATCCCTTTCTCCGAAACAAAAGAAGTCCAAGAGTACAAGGCCTTTAAAGAGAACCCGTCTCCAACAGAAGAGGACAAAAAGAAATTCGAATTTGTCGATCTGGGCGAAGTGCCATTCTACTTGCAAGCAGACCACATGGTTGACGGTTTGCTCTGGTTTAAGTCTCCCGACGAAGACAAAGCCTTTTTCGTCATGGATAGAAATTTCGATGAAAACAGACACGCTGTTTACACGTATAAGGGCGACTCGTCTAAACCCGCTTTTAACACGATAAAAGAGCAAGAATTTAAGCTTTTCAACATAAACGAACTCGAAGGCTACCTCCAAGAAAGCTTTAACGACGCCGAAACAAAATCATTTGAGGATAAAGGTTTCACAGAGGCGCAAACTTTGCAAAGAAAAGATGACAACCCTCTGTATAATTTCTCTCGTTTTTTCAACAAAGACTTCACTTTTAAAAGTGAGGAAAGAACAAAGACCCAACCTAAGTTTGCAGCTAACAATATAAAATCCGTCTCTATGAACATCGGCACGAAAGACAGCGACAACATAGAAAGTTTCTCTAAAAAACAAGTCGTTGCTGCAGGTACCCCTCAAACAGGCCTCAGCGAAGAAGACGACTCCCATCGCAAACAGCAAGAAGGCTCTGCCAAAAAAGCCCTTGCCAGCCGAGAAGCGTTTGACCTTTTGGATTGGGATGAAGAAATAAAGCAAAACCCGGACCTTCTTGATTTTGCAAGAAATCTAAAAGAAGATCTAAAAAAACAAATCTCATGGAAAATCGCACATCGAACCGAAGTTGGCTGGTCAGGCAAGCCCGGCTTCAACACTATCGAAAGCGCGAAAACATTAAGAGATATAAGCCCATGTAGCCGCTCTAATACGGGGATCATTGACACAGAAATTTTGAGAAATACAGGGTTTACTTTCTTTACGTTGCAGCCCGATCAGCTCAAAAGATCAAAGCCTAGAAATTTATTTAACTGCAAAATAGATCTCGCTGAAGCCGTATTTGACTTTGACAATATCCCTCTCGTCAGCTGCTCTGCAGACCTGGCAGCCATTTACGGCCGACAGATTGTCTGTTTCAACGGGTCCTCCGAGGAGGTGAAAGAGCAACTCACAATGTTCTACGCCAACCAAGAAATAAAAAAGAGACTTCTCGAGAAGAATTGGTCTATCGAGGATTTTAAAGAGAACAAAGAAAATCTCATAAATGAAATCCGCGAACAACTAAGAAAAGAGGCCCTTGAGGTTCGCATTCCAACAAGCGTCGCAGTAAATAAATGGACCACCCTAAAAGATGGTCTGGTTACAGAAGAATCTCTCATTATAAAACCTAATCTGTCTTTCGCTTATCCCAAAATACAATTAGGTTCTGGTCTTCCACATCTTCAAATTAAACCAATTTCAATTACACCGCCCTTTGCCAACACGACTCTTCCCACCGCTTTGCAAGGACCAATATTTTATCCAAATATACCGAATCCTTCCCCCGGGCCAGTCATAAACGCACCTCAACAGCAGCTTCCTTTCATTAACAAGGGTCCGGGTTCGATAAGTTCTCCCTCTATGCCTGCCTCTCTTCAAGGGCCCGTAACTAACCCTATTGTCATAAACCCTTTTCAAGGGCCTGTAATTAACCCAGTCATTAATATTCCTTTGCAAGGGAACAAACCGGTCATGCCGACCATTCCTATGGAAAACACACAAAAACCAAACATCGGAAACCAACAAACCTTTGCGCCCTCAGCTGTTGCTCCTGTCATGTTTTCTGACTCAACTGCTACAACTCAACAAGACAAGCTTAAATAAGAGCGATCCCTAATCAAACACGTGGATGCAGCGAGGCGCCGAAGGCCTTACAGGCCTCCGCCTAGCCCAGCGCTCAACAACGTTGAGCGCTGGGCCGCAAAGAAAATAATATTTTCTTTGGCCTCCATCTAGCCCAACAGAAAAATGCTCCCTTGAATCAAAAAAGAACTCTAAAGCGTCAAAAGTAGACGCTTTCTGTCATTTTTACCTTTCGTAAAAATTTCAGCCATCCGTATGACTTTAGCAACACTCAAAAACTAAGCCAAGCCTTGCAAGTCCCCGCGATTGAAGGTAGAAAATCAACTATATCTCCATAAACGGCTCTCTACTTTGCGAAAGAGCCCCCTCCTTTTAGCTCTTTTTTCACCTCAGTCGCCCCATTGCGACAGCCATATCTTGGGCTTTAAAAAGACTTGTGCCGGCGACGCAGATATCCACGCCAGCGGCGGCCGCGACTTTGACCGTAGACTCGTTTATACCGCCGTCGACTTCTATTAAAGTCTGCAGGCCGCGCGCGTCGATTTCTGCTCGCAGGCGCTTGACTTTCTCCATCATCTCGGGCATGAAGGCTTGTCCGCCAAAACCAGGCTCAACGGTCATCACGAGCACTAAATCGAGCTGCTCGAGGTAGGGTAATACGACCTCAACTGGCGTGCCTGGCTTTATCGAGAGGCCCGCCGCCTTGCCGAGCGACTTTATCTGCTTTATCGCGCCGGAGATGTCCTTCTCGGCCTCGACGTGGAACGTTATTATGTCTGCACCCGCCTTCGCGAAGGCCTCGATGTAGCGCGATGGCTCCGTTATCATCAGGTGCACGTCAAACGGCACCCCCGTGTACGGCCGGATGGCTCTCACGACCGGCGGACCCAGCGTGATGTTCCGCACGAACACGCCATCCATCACGTCCACGTGAATGTAATCTGCGCCCGCCTCCGTCACGCGCTGTATCTCCTCGCCCAACTTCGCAAAATCACTCGCCAATATCGATGGTGCTATCTTCATGCCAACGCCTCCAGTTTTTATATCGCCGTCGAGAGAGAGAAACATCCGTGGGCCAGTAGCGGCGCCGCGAGGCGCCAGCAAAAGCAGTTAAATAACGGTAGCAAAGTTAAAAATAGTACTCTCTCTTACACAGAGTGCGCCGTCAATAAAGCCGGGGTTCGCACTGGCGATTTCAACAAAAGCATGAGAATGTCACTTAAACTTATCAAAAGGCAATTTGCGATAATCCAAAACGACGTTCTTAAAAAATATGATAATTTTGTTTTTAACGATTTGGGAACCTTGCTGTTTTTTATCGATAAGCCTGTTCGATATAAGTGCGATATGGTTAGGTTTTTTGATGAGGCACTCTAACTTTGCTAAAGTTTTTTGTTTTTTCAATTTTTTTGTAGGGATGCTCTAATTGAGAATTTTTCGCTTAGTCGCTACGGCTGCGATGTCAAAGAAAAGAATGTGCTTTTTGTTGCCGCGGTGACCATCAGTTATATTAGGATACTCCACTTTTTATTTTCATACTGACTTTTTATATCTCGTCTGCTGTACCATATTTATTTAATTGTTTAGCTAGCATTCTCCCGTTTTTTGCGTTATTCGTTGTACATGCATAGCTCCGTGCCGGGGTAGTAGCGCGCGAGGATTTCCTTGTACGTGGCGCCGCTTTTAGCCATTCCGTTGGCGCCCCATTGGCTCATGCCGACACCGTGGCCGTAGCCGCGCACGACGAACTCGATTTTGTCGTCGTGGATGTTCACATCAAAGTTAGCTGAGCGCAACAGGAACAGCCAACGTAGGTCGATGCCAGTCGTCGTCATTGAGCCGATTTTAGCCTCCAAGACCATGCCAGAGGAGCTTCGCTTTGTTATCTCAATGAGCTCGCTTTTGTCGTCCGAGAAGGTTATTTCTGGCCATTTATTTATAGCCAAGGTTTTAAATTCATCAATGGAGAACTCCTTGCGCGAGAGGTAAGTCGGGACGTTTTTGTCCTCGGGGCTGGGCACCGAGCGCAGGAAGCTGTGGTTGCCGCCAAACACATTGATGACGTCTTCGGTGTTGCCGGAGGACATTGCATGGAAATATGCCTTGATGCACTCGCCGTCTTGCTTGAGCACCTCTCCTAGGACGGGGTCAACGGCTTCGCGTAGTCTTTGAGAATAGGCTTCGTAATTTTCCCCCCAGCGCTCTTTTCGCTGCTCATCCGTAATGTAGTACAGCCACTTTACGCTGTTGAGAGTGAAATCAGCACCATTTAAGTTCGGGTCAGGTTTTTGGTCTTGCGTTGCCTTCGCATTGAGCATATATGTAAGAGCCGCCACGGCTTGCGCCTTCAAGGCTTCTGGCGCGAACATAACAGGCATCTCGCCAGCCACAGCCCCGTAGGTGAATTCTCTCAGCGTGAGAGGGATGACTTCTCCTGTTTTCTCATCCAAGCACTTGAGCACGACTTGGTCGGCATCGATTTTGCTTTTTTGTTTTTTATGCTTGTGTAAAGAGATTCTGGGCACTTCTGACGCAGAAGCCATGCCATTGTTGGGAATACAGGTGACTACCGGAATTGCAACCATAGATGCGAGCAATCCGGCCGCGAAGATTAATTTTTCTTTCATTTGAGGATTGACCGTCCTTTGAATATAAAAACTGAAGGCTCATAGAAGCTTATACACTTCAATTATATTAGAGTTTTGGTGGAAATAAAACCGTGTGTTTGAATCCAAAGTAGAATTAGAGACGGCGTCGTTAATAAAAACACGCTATAATATAAATGTCGCCTAAATAATCCAGCGCGATATAATAGGCTTCTTGTGAAAATAAACATGCAGCATGAAAAAATAGCGAATAATTCAGGAGCACAACTAACGGCTATCAATAAATTACAAAGTTGCACACGAATTCCTTTTTGCCGAAAAAGTCTAGCAAAAATCGACCCTTATCGAAGCAAAATCAAAAACAGAACAGAAACATCTCAAGAAAACGTATTGCGGTTGAGTACGTGATCACCTTAGTTAAGCACTTCCGAATTCTTTCAGAACGCTATCGTAACCAAAGAAAACGCTTTTCTCTACGGTTTTCTTTGAGCGCTGGTACTTGAAATTTTGTACAATCTTCTTAATTTCGCAAGAGGTCTATTAAATCCTCGTAAAATGTATTGGCGCCGTACTATACCGCGCGGCGTCTTTTGCTTAGTTGCTATCACCGAGGCGTGATAAGCCAAACGGCTCAAACGAAACTGGACACCCTTGCTGTACCATATTGCGTCATTTTTTCCCGCGATCCTTGTTAACCTTATCGGGCAAAACAAATCCTTGCGGACCAGGCATAAAGGCCCCGAAATCAAACAACGGATCTTCATATTGGCCTGGTGTTTCCGGCATAAAGCTTGACAAGCCAAGTGGATAAAAGGAATCTGTAAAGTTTGTCGCTAAGCCTGCCTGCGCTCCTCGCATTGCTTCATGTTCTCTTGCTTCTCGTTCCCGTTCTCGCGACTGGGCTTCCAGACTAGAAATTTGACGAAGCCGATCATTTACATCTGCTTGCAAACAACTAAGCCTACTTCTTACAGAAGAAGAGAACCCAAACGGATCATTAAACGGATCATCATCCAAAAGCATAGCCACATCATTCATTCCATCAATCTCCGTCTGCATAATGGACAGAGCCGCTAAGTCTGGCTCACCAAGACTTAAGTCCGGCTCCATCTTACTAATCAATATGTGGCACTCCAGTTTCTCCTGGAAGTTTTTTAAAGTTCGCTTAGATTCCAAGTCTGAGATCAAAACTGAGAGCCGCAGTTCAAAATCATAAAAAGAATCAATTTCTTGTTGAAATTGGTAATCATCTCCTCTACATGGAAGGTTACTCCGCTGGCATGTCAAGATAAACCTCATATCGTAAAGCCGAGTCAATGTCTCATCCAGTTTTTTCAGTGTCGACTCACCAAATCTTAGTTCTTGCTCCATTTGAGAGAATTCCCACTCCATCATCTTATCATAATATTGCGCACAAGCGGTAAAGTGAAGCCCACCGTTACCAACACCGGCGCCGCCAATAGACGCTACAAGCGCCAGTGAGATGAGCTTTTTAGCCACACGGTTGCAAGCGGTTGCTGTCTTTTGTTGATAGATTCGTTTTTTCATGTTCGAGCACATCCTTTATGTTTATTTGATTTCTACTATACGTCTAACTTACAAATATTGTCAAATATATCTTTATTTTCCCATAAAGAAGGTACTCAACCCTTAGCTTGGCGAGTAGAGCACCTTTAGTGATTATATAGCAACATTTTCTTTTTATTCGTCGACAACTTTTTTATGCTGCTTGCGAAGAACACGCCAACAATTATGCACGAATAGTACGTTATAAAGCGCCAAAGCAACATCGCGGGCTTGACATTTTCTTGCGGGAAAAACAAGTAGAAAACCTTGATGAACGCGCCTTCCATCGCGCCACTGCCGCCCGGCAAAGGAGTGTATGCGCCGGTGACCGTCACGAAAGTCTGCCCGGAAATCATGTCGATGAGGTCAAAGCCTGGGTTGTTAAAGGCCTTGTAGATGCAGAAAGACACGCTAAATAGCGCCGTCAGCTGCAGACATGACAAAGCAAACGCCTTCATGGTGAGCCTCGGGTTCTCGCCGATGGCTCTGTTGTTCTCGATGTATACATCCATCTGCTTCTCGATGTTTTTTATCTTCTCGTTCGGCGCCTTTATGAGTTTAAACTTCGCCAAAGTGCTCAACGTCCATGAGATTAGCCGCAATGTTAACTCTTTTTTAGTTGTGAAAAACGCGATTAGCAAAATCATCGTGGATTGCGACACGCACCCCAGAATTACCAGCGTCATGAAGTCCGGGATTGCCTCGATGAAGAATGCGTAACTCAGCCACATGGTGCCCAAAAGATAAAAAATTAGCGTCGCTTGATAGATGATAAACTTCCTCACGACTATTGAAATTGCGTGGCCGGTGTCGAATTTCTGCTGCGTCATCGACAAGATTTGCATGGGTTGACCGGCAACGCCAAGTGGCGTAACGGCGTTGAAAAACTGCCCGACCATCGTTACCTTGAATGCGTCTTTTAGACGATAATTCTTGTCGTACGCCGAGTTCGTTAATAGCTTTACAACCCGCGCGTCGATGAGCCACGACAAAAACATCAGGCCGCACGCGATGAATATCCACGCGAGGTTTAAAATCGAGATGTTGTCGAGCAGCGTCAGGAGGTTGTTGTCGTCGACGCAGAAATATATGAGTATCGCGGCGGAAATCAAAAGGAGAGCCAAATAAAGATTTCTCGTCGTAAAAAATTTTTTCATCTTTACAAAGCTCACCCTACTTCCATTTTATGCGAAAACACTATCTGCCACGGCTAAGCAGCCTTATGACGAATAGCCGTTTCACTCCATTTTTATCATTCGTAAGAATTTTACCTTATATGCGATGTTAGGAGTGATCGAGCGTGTTGACAGGTAGCTTCTGTGCGTAAAATTTGTTTATTTAAAAACACGAGTGCCCTAAGAAATAGTTTTACGTTTTGTTTGTCGCCCCATCTGGGCCGCGAGGCCAAAGAAAATATTATTTTCTTTGTGGCCCTGCGCTCAACGTTGTTGAGCGCTGGGCTGGCCGAAGGCCCTATGGGCCTTCGGCGCCTCGCGGCCGCCACCAGAGGCTCGATCGGGGCACTCGTTGCGATATTCGCAATGCCAACTATCTTATCGAGACCTTTTTCTTTTGCTGCGGCGGTTGCACATACGAAGGCAACACCGGCGGGTTATGCTCCGGCATGTAGTAGTCGCTCTTGAAAAGATTGATCGCGCAGTATGCCCGCTTTATGTTTGCCGCGATGTCCGTAAAACTTAATTTGTCCAAATGATTCGAAAAAATGCAGTAACCCATATGGAACTTAAATCTAAAGGCATACGTCTTGAAGGCCGTCTTGTAGGTCTCGTACACGCCTTTCTCCTCGAGGAAATTCCTGGTTATGCCCATCGCTTTGATGTAGTCGTTAATCTTGGTCGCGTCTATCGTGGAGATGATGCTGTCCTTGCGCCGACTATAGTAGTAAAGCGGCTTGTTCACAAAGGCCACCTTATTCGCGTAGTAAAACAGCTGCGGAGCCATCGTAACGTCCTCGAAATACATATCATAGAACTTGATGTCGTTTTGCGTGAAAAGCTCCCTTTTGTACAGCTTGTTCCACATGAAGAAGTGAAAAGTCGTATCTAGAATCAGCTTCCGGAGCGCAACCTCATGGGAATAAACCCCGGTCTTAGCCGTAAATGGCATAAAAATCTTTTTGCAGCCCTTGTTGTAATAGAGATAAAAGTTGCAACTAGAAATATCAGCGTCATTCTCAACGGCCGTATTATAGAGAACTTCGAGAAAATTAGAAGCCAAGAAGTCATCGCTGTCCAAAAACGCGATATACTTCCCGGTAGCGGCACTTACCCCGGCACTTCTAGCTTTGCTCAACCCACCATGAGATATATCTAATAAGTGGAAGTTATCGTATTTTTTCGTATATGCTCTTAGAATCGAAAGGCTGCCATCCGTGGAGCCATCGTTGACCATTATTACCTCATAGTCCGTAAAGGTCTGCGCCAAGACCGACTCCAGCGCCTTCTCGATGTATTTCTCAACGTTATAAACCGGTATGATTATACTTATTTTCGGGCTTTTTAAACTCAATTTTCAATCTCTCCTTGCATCTGAAACGAACGCCAAAAGCGTTTAATTCGCACTAACAACAATTATATCATATTTCGCGCAAAAATATTAGCCCCTCGGGCGCAAAGGTCAATTTAGCAGGATTTTTGGCAGTGCCTAAAAGAGAGGCAATATGATATAATGATGCCATGGAAAATAAAATTAAATGCTAAAATGTAGGAACGACAAAGTTTGGAAGGCTGGCAAGCCACGCGGGAAACAGCAATATAAATGCAAGGCGTGCCAAAAGAAGTTCATAACGGAGCTAAATTACAGCATGGAGTTTAAATAAAAAGCCATCGTAATATTTTATGAAGGGAACGGCGGTCGAGCAGTTGGCCGGATGATGAGAATAATTAAATCCACGGTTTACAACTTGATTAAAAAACTAGATAAAAAGCCTGCTCACAGGAACATGTATCGGAAAAGCCTCAAGCAGTGGCTGTAATTGAAATGGACGAACCTTTTTCCTACACTAAGGCGAAAAAAACAGAACTTATGTGATAACATTGGTAACAAGAAAGCCGCGGCAAATTGTAGGTTTTGACGTCGCGTACGGCAAAAGTGAAAGTCGAACACAAAAAATTGTTAACAATTCGATCAAAACTAAGCTCTACTATTCCGATGCAAATCCGAGCTATCAAAAAGTGTCATATAGAGGGCAGCATTTTTACTTTGCGACAAATTTCACGCATTTACAGTCGAAAGCATCATTTCTGTTGTTCGCAAGTACATTGCGGCGCTTCAACGCAAGTCCAAATGCTTTTTTCAATTGCCGGAGACTTTTCAAGCCATAATGCGTGTTTTTGTGTACACTTACAATAGGTTCGGCGAGTTTAAACAGCGCTTTCCTCAGCTTAAATCTGCATTTTGTCTTTCGAATTTTATTTAAATGCTCAACTAGAGCACTCCCCGAATTTTCAGTGTCACGAGGCTTTCGTGCTATCATAGTATGGTATGTGCAATGGAGGGAATTGATATGATTAACACGGATGGATTCGCGGTGGTCGGCGGTGACGCGCGGCAACTGGCGATGGCAGAGAGCATTTTGGCGGACGGCTATGATGTGTATATGGTTGGATTTGAAAACATCGAGTTGAAAGAGGGCTTGATCTCGTGCAGTTTGAAGGAAGCGCTCAAAAAAGCTGAGCACATTCTCCTGCCGGTGCCGACGGTGGGCATAGATAGCCACTTGAATGCACCGTACTCACGCACGAAGATAAACCTTGATGACGACTTTGCACGAAAAATGTCTGGAAAGAAAGTTTTTTGCGGCGTTTCCAAGAAATTAATTGCTACAAGCGAAATTTGGAAAAACATAAACCCGAAAGACTACTCCATGCGCGATGACTTTGCCATAAGCAACGCCGTGCCAACAGCCGAGGGCGCCATAGGCATCGCGATGTTCGAGTTCAAGGGCACCATACACGGCGCGAGATGCTTGGTGGCGGGCTTTGGCAAGGTCGGCAAGGCGTTGTGCACGGCGTTGAATGGCTTAGGTGCTAGGGTGACGGCCAGCGCGAGAAAAGCTGAAGACCTCGCTTGGATAAAGGCACTTCGGTACAATGCTATCCAGACTAGCGAGATCGCGACTCGAGCAGATTTTGACATCATTTTTAACACGATACCAAGCCTTATTTTCGACGAGAAAACCTTGGCAAAACTAAACCCCAGCACCATCATAATTGATTTGGTGTCTTTGCCCGGCGGAGTTGACTTCGAGGCGGCCAAAAGGCTAGGTTTCAACGTGATTCACGCATTGGCCTTGCCCGGAAAAGTCGCGCCGAAAACCGCCGGAGAAATCATCAAGAACACGGTCTACAACATGATTGAGGAGGGATGACTCATGGATGGAGTAAAGGTGGGCTTCGCGATGTGCGGCTCGTTCTGTACGTTCGCGCGGGCCCTCGAGCAAATGAAACTTTTGGCGCAAACTGGCTACGAAGTCGTGCCGATTATGTCGGAGACAGCCTACTCGACGGACACGCGCTTCGGCAAGGCACAGGACTTTCGCGACGAGATAACCGCAACTTGCGGCAGGGAGATTATTCACACCATCGAGGCCGCCGAGCCGATTGGCCCGAAGCGGATGACGGACATCATGGTTATTGCGCCGTGCACCGGGAATACTTTAAGTAAGCTCGCCAGCTCGACGATAGACACCGCCGTGACAATGGCTGTCAAGTCTCACTTGCGGGCGCAAAAGCCTGTATTAATTGCCCTCGCGACGAATGACGGCCTCTCTGGTTCAGCAAAAAATATGGGCACGATGCTCAACCGGAAAAACATCTACTTCGTGCCCATGTCGCAAGATGACCCCATTAAAAAGCCGAACTCGCTTGTTGCGCACTTCGACTTGCTTGTGCCCGCACTGGAGGCCGCACTTTTGGAGCACCAAATTCAACCGATTTTTAGGTAACTTCAGACCTAGTGGCGCCGCGAGGCGCCGAAGGCCCCGTAGGGGCCTTCGGCCAGCCCATAGCTCAACAAGTTGAGC
>JAZQJR010000186.1:0-13101 GCA_045541715.1 Acutalibacteraceae bacterium | reverse complement strand
AAATAATATTTTCTTTGTGGCCCATAGCCCAACGAAGTTGTGCTATGGGCTGGCCGAAGGCCCGGAGGGCCTTCGGCGCCTCGCGGCGCCCGCGGCTAGCTTAGGGCACTCCCAGGTTTTGTCAAGGCTTAGCGGTGCTTGGGACAAGAAAATCTAAAGTGAGGGTTGTTGTCTTATGAGGCTGTATATAAAAAGCGCCCACGTGCAGGAAAAGCCGGGGCTGATGGTGTATAATGAGAGGGGCGAGCGTGTCTACTCGGTGGCGATCGAGCATAGTGTTTTGGGCCTCAAGCTCGACGTCTACAACGTCCAAGCCAAGCGTGTCTCGAAGATACGGCAACATGGATTTTCCTTCAATAAGACATACAACATAACGACTCGAGGCAAGAACATCAAGTTCATCCTCAAGGTGGAGGAAAATAACGTTTCGGCCTTCGTCAAGGGCGCTCCTATCACACTTGAGGGTGACGTCCTGAAGAAAACGTTCTCGTTGCTCGGCGAAAATAAATCGCTGATAATGGCGCACAAATATAACTTTAAGAACTACTACGAGCTGGACATTTTGCAGGAGGATTTCGAGCTGCTGAGCCTGTGCGTGGCGCTGTGCGTGGATACCCTATTGTTCTTCGGTGAGAAGAAAACTCAACGAGATATGGCATTCTTTATGCGGCTCATCTTGGGCAACAAGGAATTACTCGGCTCGCTGCAGGAGACATTCTCGGCGAACACATGCAAGTTTGACGAATTAAAAAATGAAGATTGAATGAGGTTTTGACTATGAAAACAAGGGATAATTTAAGGAATATCGCGATCATTGCGCACGTCGACCACGGTAAGACGACTATGGTGGACAAGCTTTTGCGTCAAAGTGGTATTTTTCGCAGTAACGAGGCGCTGACGGATCGCGTGATGGATTCTAATGACCTCGAGCGCGAACGTGGCATTACGATTCTCTCGAAAAATACCGCGGTGATGTACAATGGCGTCAAGATTAACATTGTGGATACCCCTGGGCACGCCGATTTCGGCGGAGAGGTTGAGCGCATTCTCACGATGGTCGATGGTGTTCTGCTCCTCGTCGACGCCTTTGAGGGCTGCATGCCCCAGACGCGATTTGTCCTGAAGAAAGCTTTGGGTCTCGGCAAGAAGCCGATTGTTGTGCTAAATAAAATCGATCGTCCTGGGGCACGCCCTCAGGAGGTAGTCGACGAGGTGCTAGATTTATTCATTGAGCTCGGTGCCGATGATGAGCAGCTGGAGTTCCCGGTCATTTACGCATCAGCCAAGGAAGGCTATGCGACCCTTGACCCGACTCAGCGCGGCGAGAACATGAATCCGCTATTTGAGAAAATCGTCGAGGAGGTGCCGGCTCCCAAGGGTGATATCGACGGGCCGCTGCAGATTTTATTCTCGAACATCGACTATGATGAGTACGTTGGACGGATTGGCATTGGTCGAGTGGAGCGCGGCAGCGTTAAGGCGGGGCAAAGTGCGGTACTTTGTCGGCTGGACGGCACCACCAAGAATGTGAAACTCACCAAGCTGTATCAATTCGAGGGGCTAAAGCGCGTCGAGACGGAGACGGCGGCGCTGGGTGATATCGTGTGTATCTCGGGCATCGAGGACCTTAACATCGGCGAGACGGCTTGCTCTCCGGAATGCGTTGAGGCCTTGCCGTTTATAAAAATCGATGAGCCGACCGTCTCGATGCTTTTCATGGTCAATAATAGTCCATTCGCCGGCCAGGAGGGCAAGTTCGTCACCTCGAGGAACATTCGCGACAGGCTCTTCAAGGAAGTTGAGACCAATGTGGCCATGCGCGTGGAGGAGACCGATTCCGCCGACACTTTCAAGGTCTCTGGGCGCGGCGAGCTGCATCTCTCCATATTGATCGAGACTATGAGACGTCAAAATTTCGAGTTTCAAGTCTCGCGTCCAAAGGTCATCATGAGACACGTCGATGGCGCCTTGCATGAGCCGATTGAGCTCCTTATGATCGAGGTTCCGGATAACTACGTCGGCGCTGTCATGGAGAAAATCGGCGCGCGCAAGGCGGAACTCCTTAATATGACAACCCGCGGAAACGGTACGACTCACCTGGAGTTCAAGATTCCGGCGCGCTGCTTGATGGGCTATCGCTCGGAGTTCTTGACCGACACCAACGGCAACGGCATCATGAATCACGTTTTCGACGGCTACGAGCCCTATAAGGGCGACGTTTTGCAGCGCAGTCAGGGCTCCCTCGTGGCGCACGAGACCGGCGAGACCACTACATATGGGCTCTTCTCGGCGCAGGAGCGCGGCCGCTTGTTCATCGGGCCCGGCGTGCCTGTCTATGAGGGGATGATCGTCGGCGCCAGCCCTAAGGCCGAGGATTTGGTCGTGAACGTTTGCAAGAAAAAACATATCACCAATATGCGTGCTTCTGGCTCGGATGATGCGCTTAAATTGGTGCCGCACAGCGTTTTGAGCCTTGAGCAGTCCCTTGAGTTCATCACCGACGACGAGCTCGTGGAGGTGACTCCGCAGAATATTCGCCTTCGAAAAATTATCTTGAATAAAGAACAACGCATGAAAAAAGCCAGCAAAAATTAGTCGCTAAATTAAGGAGTGCCCTAAGTATAAATTTTGACCTGGGGTTACTGCTCCGCCGGGCCGCGAGGCCAAAGAAAATAATATTTTCTTTGTGGCCCAACACTCAACAGCGTTGAGTGTTGGGCTGGCCGAAGGCCCCGGAGGGGCCTTCGGCGCCTCGCGGCGCCAAGATGCAACCCAGGGCACTCCCAACTTTACTAAAATAGAGGTGCTTTTTATGAATAAAAATTGTCTCTCCGCCAAGGCGCAGGCCCGACTTCGTCGCATCAAGGAACTCAATTTGCCGGAATACACTACCGCCGAGGAGCTAATGAACGCGATTTCTCACGGTGTCGGCGCAATGCTCGCGATTGCCGCGATAGTTCTGCTCATCGTGTTCTCGGACCTCACCGCCAAGGCCGTCACGAGCGTGACGATTTATTCGGCCTCGCTTTTCATCCTGTACATAGTCTCAACGCTCTATCACGCCCTCGCGCCAAACAAGGCCAAGAAAGTCTTTCGCATCCTCGATCATTGCTCGATTTTCCTCCTCATCGCCGGAACCTACACGCCCATTTGCTTACTTATTCTTGGCGGCACGACAGGCTGGGTGTTATTTGGAGTCGTTTGGCTCGCGGCGGTCGTTGGCATCGTTTTTAACTCTATAGACATAAAAAAGTTCGCGAAGTTCTCGATGATTTGCTACATCGCGATGGGTTGGGTGGTCATTTTTGCCATCAAGCCGCTCATTGATAGCATCACCGCAGGACAGCTGGCACTGCTGGTTTCGGGTGGCCTCGCCTACACCGCGGGTGCTGGCCTCTACGGCCTCGGCAAGAAGCACAAGTATGTGCACTCGGTGTGGCATGTGTTCGTCCTCGCGGGAAGCATTTTGCACTTCTTTATGGTGCTGAGTTGCATCTCCGCGAGGTGAGTGTTGCGCTGTTTGAGGCGTGCCAAAGGTGAGCAGCTAGCCGCGCCGCGAGGCACCAAAGGCCCCGTAGGGGCCTTCGGCCAGCCCAACACTTAACAACGTTTAGTGTTGGGCCACAAAGAAAATAATAACTCTTGCGAAAATAAACATGCAGAGTAAAATATAAAACATGAAAAAATAGCGAATAATTCAGGAACACAACTAACGGCAGATAGTGGCTATCAATGACTTACAAAATGGCGTGAGAATTCTGTTTTGCCGAAAAAGTCTATCAAAAATCGACCTTTATCGAAGCAAGACCAAAAGCAGAACAGAAATATATCAAGAAAACATACCACTGTTGAGCACATGATCGCCTTGGTTAAGCGTTTTCGGGTTTTTTCAGAACGCTATCGAAACCGAAGAAAACGCTTTTCTCTACATTTTTCTTTGATCGCGGGTATTTGCAATTTTGAACAACCCTCTTAATTTCGCAAGAGAGCAATGCATCTAATTTGAACTGCAGCAACAAATGAAGAACCGTTCTTAGCATAACGCGTAGCAATGCCTCGCCATTTCTTAAGATGCATAAAAGTATGGAGTGCCCTAGTTGAGCATTTAAATAAAACTCGAGAGAGAAAATGCGGATTTCAGGTGAGGAAAATTTTTTTTAGCACGAGCAAATAGATTAAACGCATTAACAAAAATTTTGAAGACAGCCTTAGCTGTTTCAAGTGATCGAAAAAAGCATTTGGACCCTCGGCGTAAAGAAGGAATGTGGTGTCGCAAGTCAGAGTTTACACCTTCAACGGTGTAGGTCTGGCGTTTATTTTTTAGCGAAGTATGAGGCCTTCATAGCGCACTTCTGTGTATGCCGAATAAACGTCAGAGTAGTATTGACGCGCCTTCACTGATCGATCAACTAAGCGCTGAATTCGCTCTCGACTTTTGTCGAAAGCTATGTCGAAGCCTACGATTTCTCGTGTATTTCTACTGACCAGCGCTGTCGCGTAAAATCTGTTTTTTTCTCGACGAAGCTGTACAGCTCGTCCATTTCGATGATGTTAACCCGCGTATTTGGAGTCTCTTTGGACTCAATATTTTTTGTATATTTCCGATTTCAATACAGGTACATATTTTTCCCTATTCCCAGGATTCGTCCGACTGCTCGGCCACTATTTCCCTCCTATTGCCTGCTTCTTGGTTTTTTCGCTATGGCCTATTTTTTTGCTTTCCTGGGTGTAATATTTTCCGCATATTTTGCATTTGTAGCGCGGTTCGCCCTTTACAAAGCCCGCTTTTACGTATTCATTTGATTCGCACTTTTTGCATTTGTACATATCTATATAGCCTTTTTTCCTATTGTATCACGTTTGATTATTTAGAAAACACTACCCATATGGTTATTTGATCAACACGCCCGTACTTCTGCGTACACCAAATAAATATCAGATCGGTATTGACTTGCCATCACAGAACAGTCGGTCAATCTTTAACTTATTTCTCGTCTCTGCTGAGGCTATCCTTCTTTCTACGATTTGACGCTTGTCTCTACTAACAAGCACCTTTATCTATGTTCTGTTTTTTCTTTTGACAAAGCTGTAAAGTTTGTATTATATGACGACTAGCCTTTTGGTGAGCCCTTTTGCTATTAGAAGAACTTGAATATATTTAAATACTTGCATTACCGTTTATGCAAGAAGTCTATATAAAGATTCTTTAGGCCACCCCATATAAAAACGTCTCATTTTATTTTGAGGCCTTACCGCTTTTTTTATTAAAATCCGTATGCTAGAATATTTTTCGGGAGGGTAAATCTATGAATTATAAGTTCATTTCCGACGCCCACGTCCATAGCGATAATTCGTATGATGCTCTTGATCCCACCATTAAACTTTGCGAATATGCTGAAAAAATTGGGCTTTACTCCGTAACAATAACAGACCATTGCAACTGCAACGAATACGTTCAAAGAGACTCTAGACGGGCGATACGTCAGGCGTTTTTCCAAGTCAAGAAGGCTCAAAGCGTTTTTAAAGATTCCATAAACGTACTTGCAGGCATAGAACTCGGCCAACCTACTCATAATCGCACAGCCGCCGAAGATGCTCTCGCGCAAACAGATTTCGATTTCGTTCTTGCAGGCATCCATAAGCTGAAAAATTCGGATAACTTCTCGAAAATTAACTTCACAAATGATAATGTAAATAATATCTTAATGCGCTACTTTGATGAGATTCTTGACCTGATTAACTGGGGAAATTTCGATTCATTAGCGCATCTTAATTATCCATTAAAGTTCGTCGCTCAAAAAACTCAACTCTGCATCGACACAAATAGTATCTCTAAAAAAATAAATACCATCACCCTCGAGCTCGCTAAACGTAAAAAAGCCCTCGAAATCGATGATTATATGCTCACCGCTACCCCCGCTAACCCCCTCTGCGCGACTAACATCTTGCGCGCCTTTAAGCGCTTTGGCGGCACGAACATCACTTTTGGCTCGAACGCCCACACCTACAAGAACATCGGCGATGGCATAAATTCCGGCCTTAAAGCTGCTCTCACCGCCGGCTTTACGCACTTCGCTCTATTTAAAAATCGTGCCCCTCATTTGATGCCCATCATGTGTTAGGTCCGTAGTTTTAATCGCAACCAAAAGCTCGGTGCAAAACCGTAGCGCCGCCGCGAGGCCACCGGAACTCAATCCTTGAGTTCCGGTGTGGGCAAAGCCCCCAAAGGGGGCTTTGCCTGGCCCCATAAAATACGGGGCCGCCTCGCGGCGGCCGCTATGGCTTTGCACCGACTTTCTTCTGAGGCACCCAAAACAGGCTAAACATTGCTAAATGCGCGAACATCCACTAAAATAAGCGTATAATCTAAAAAACGATAAAATTGGTGACGCACATGAAGATGTACTTTTACTATGGCGTGATGGGCTCGAGCAAGACAGCGAGTGCCCTGATGAAGAAATTCAGCTTTGAGGAGAAGAACCGCAAGGTGGTGCTGCTCAAGCCGAGCATAGACAACCGCGACGGCAAAACTATAGTCAAGTCACGCATGGGGCTTTTCTGCGAGGCCGTTACAGTGACACCTCAAGGCAGCATAAACGAGGCGCTCCGCGGGATGGAGTCATTTGATGTCATCATTGTGGACGAGGCTCAATTCTTAACGGCCCCTCAAGTTGACGAGTTGCGGCGCCTCACGGACAGCGGCGTTATGGTCATGTGCTACGGCCTCAAGACCGACTACATGGGCAAACTCTTCGAGGGAAGCCAGCGCCTGATCGAACTTTCCGACTCGATTCGCGAGATTCAATCCATGTGCAAGTGCGGCCGCAAGGCGATCATCAACGCGCGCTACAACGGTGACAAGATCATCTACGACGGCGAGCAAATCGACATCGGCGGCAACGATAAGTACATTGCGCTGTGCCATCAGTGCTGGGAGAAAGGCACCCTCTAGTGGCGTAGCATCAGACCCAGGTGCGCCGCGAGGCGCCGAAGGCCCGTAGGGGGCCTTCGGCCAGCCCAGAGTTCAACTTTGTTGAACTCTGGGCTACAAAGAAAATAAAATTTATTTTCTTTGGCCTCGCGGCCGGTGCGGCCAAGCCAAAATAAAGCTCCAGGAGAAGCAACCTTGAACAAGAAAAAAGCGGTAATTTTATATGGCTCGCCGCACGAAAACGGCAACACAAAAACGGCTCTGGAGAAAGTCCTCACAGAGCTGAATGACGAATACGATTTTAAGCTTGTCGATGCATATAAGGAAAACATACGTCCCTGCATCGACTGTAATTTTTGCGTAAAATCTGGCGGTAAGTGCATTTTTCGCGACTTTGACGACATCGATATTGCGCTCCGGGAATCCGATCTAATCATCATCGCGGCACCCATCTATAACGCAAGTTTTCCGGCTCCGCTTAAAGCCATCATCGACCGCACGCAGCTCTACTTCAACATGAAAACCAAGCTCAAAATCAACCCGTTCAAGCAAGAAAAAAGTGCTATTCTGATAGCCACTTACGGCTCGAATGACACCTCTTGCGAAGAGCTAATTCTCCGGCAACTTCGCCTATTTTTTGTGCTTCTAAATGCTAAGCTAAAAAAAACTATCTTCGTACAAGGGACAGACTTTAAAATTTGTATGCGTGATCCAATAATTATATTGACAGATTTATTGACGTGAAAGACCGCGTTAAGGAACATCTTTAAATTGGCATTGCAAAAACTTAATACACAGTGTAAAATAAAAGCATGGAAAAAGAACTTAAATGCCCGAAATGTGGGAGCGAAAAACGAGTAAAAAGCGGATTCAATAATAAAAGACAGCGATAGCTGTGCAAAAAATGTGGGTGCCACTACACGGTAAGCCAGCGCGGCTACCCAGAACATATCAGACAAAAAGTAATACAGTTGTATTTGGAAGGAAATGGCTTTAGGAGGATCGAAAGAATACTTAAAGTTAGCCATGTTCCTGTCACAAACCGGGTAAAAAAGCCGGCGCAAAATTAGAAAAAGTTCCTAAAAAAGACGAAAAAGTCGATATTTTGGAGCTTGATGAGTTGTGCGTAAATTAAAAAAACATCTGGCTATGGACCGCAGTAGCCCGCGACACAAAGCGGCTTGTTGGGCTTCAGGTTGGCACTCGAGAAACAAAATACTTCCAAAAACTCTCGAATAAAATTAGCCATATTGATGCAAGATTTTATGCATCTAACCATTGGCATGCATAAAATCTCATCGCTCCTGCCAAACATCTCACTGGAAAAGCATACATATAGGCGTTGCTAAGTTCGCGTACATGGACACAATTTTTGCAGATGGTAAAAGTTAAATGAAGCGGATATATATGGAACTTTTTAGCGTTTGATTTTGTCCGACCCGGGAAGGCATGTACCAGCGTTTAGCAATGCCCGATTTTGTGGTGGACGTTAACGGACTCGAACCGCTGACCCTTCGCACGTCAAGCGAATGCTCTACCAGCTGAGCTAAACGTCCACAGAACTTTTCAAACGGAATTTTCAACCGCAGATTAATTATATAGCTTGAGTTCCAGAATGTCAATGCATATAATTGTGATGATATAAAAAATTGAATAGGAGTCGGTGAAATGGAACTAAAAACGACGAGTTTGCTAAGCTTGGAAAGAACAATCGCAAAGGAACTTTTTGTAAAAGAAGATACACCATGGAACGTACTACCGAAGATTTCTCAATTTATTCTCGAACTTGGGAGGCAACTCGATTCAAATAAATTCGACAAATTAGCGGATGATATTTGGGTTGCTAAGAGCGCAAAAGTTAGCCAAACTGCTTGCTTAAATGGACCTTTAATTGTAGATGAGGACGCAGAGCTTCGGCATTGCGCTTACATAAGAGGAAGTGTTATTGTTGGTAATGGTGCCGTTGTCGGCAATTCGACGGAAGTTAAAAATTCTATCCTATTTGATGGCGTCCAAGTGCCACACTACAACTATGTTGGCGATTCAATTTTGGGTTACAAAGCGCATATGGGTGCAGGAAGCATTACCTCAAACGTCAAATCGGATAAAAGTCTAGTTAAAATTTCTTACAAAGGCAAAAAAATCGACACTGGACTTAGAAAATTTGGCGCAATTCTTGGCGACATCGTTGAAATAGGCTGTAATGCTGTATTAAATCCAGGAACAATTATTGGCCAAAACAGTAGTGTGTACCCACTTTGCTCAGTTAGAGGCGTTGTGCCTGAGAATAGCATCTACAAGTCAAGTGACGTTATCGTAGAAAAAAATGTAAAATAAACCTGATTACAACATATCCTTTTTTCTTAAAATCCAGGCAACTAACGCGATTATAGCGCCGGTGAACACGACCGGGAACCACCAATATTGCTTCTCAGTAAAAGGTAGATATTCAACGTTCATGCCATATATTCCAGAAATAATCGTGGGAATCGACGAAAGCAGTGTGATTGATGCCAAAACTTTCATCACAATGTTTAAGTTGTTAGAGATGATTGACGCAAAGACGTCCATAGTGCTAGCCAGGATGTTCATGTGCGTGTTTGACATGTCGATGGCCTGTCTGACTTCGATCAAAACGTCGTCTACGAGCTCTCTGTCCTCGTCATAAAGCTTCACGAGGCGGCCTCTAGAGATCTTTTCAAGGGTCGCCTCATTTGCTTTTAACGAGGAAGAAAAGTAAACCAACGATTTCTCGATTTCCAACAATTGGATGAGCTCCTTGTTTTTCATTGACTTGCGAAGTTCGTGCTCGGCGTGATCGCTAATTTTATCGATTTGCTTGAGGTACTGCAAATACTTCATAGCAACGCGCAGAATGATATGTAGCACAAACTGGGTCTTAAACTGCGGGTAGACGTTGCGAACAGCGCCCTCGGCAAATTCGCCGATTACCACATTTTCACGCAAACACAGCGTGATTACGTTCGTTTCGGTCAATATTATGCCGAGCGGCATGGTATGATACGTGATGCTTTTTTCGTTCTTTTTCGCGACCGGAATATCAACAACAATCAAGGTATTGCCATCTTCGCAATCAATGTGTGAAGACTCCTCGGCGTCCAAAGCCGACTTCAAAAAATCCGGATCAATGTTGAAATCGTCAATCAGCATATCGATTTCATCTTCATCCGGCGCCGTGCAATTTATCCAACAGCCAATTTCGCAGCTGTTTATCTCCGCAATTTTCCCGTTCACATTTTTATAATAGTTAATCATTTCTCTTCCCCCAATGTGCTATTAAGGGAACAAAATTCGCGCAGAAATATGTCTCCTTAATAAAAATCTTTTCACTGAATTGCCACTATGGTCACCTGGAGACATATTGCCACCACCTTTAAAACACAAAATACTGCATTAATTATAGCAATTTTCCTTTGTGAAACTGCATCTATCTGTGCCTTAACGCTGCCGCAATGAACTCTCTAAACAGCGGATGCGCATGATTCGGGCGGCTCTTAAATTCCGGGTGATATTGCACGCCAACGAAAAAGTCATTTGCAGGAATCTCAATAGCCTCGACCAACAGGCCATTCGGGGAGGTACCAGAGAAGACGATACCATTTTCCTCGAAGAGCTCGCGGTAATCATTGTTGAACTCATATCTGTGGCGGTGGCGCTCGTTGACTTCGTCGGCGCCGTAGGCCTTTTGCATTTGGGTGCCGGGCCTGATCTTGCAAGGATACGCGCCCAAGCGCATCGTGCCGCCCTTTGGCAAGTTGCCTTGCTGGTCTTTCATCAAGTCAATCACCGAGCACGAGCCTTCCGGCCTGAATTCACTCGAGTTTGCGTCCTTGTAACCAAGCACATTGCGTGCAAACTCCATCGCGGCAGCCTGCATGCCGAGGCAAATGCCTAAGAAAGGCATATTATTCTCGCGAGCATATTTAATCGCGGCGATTTTTCCGTCGACGCCTCTGTCACCGAAGCCACCAGGAACCAGCAGTCCATCGCAGTCCGCGAGCAAATCCTTTGAGCTAAAATCCGTCACTAGTTCGGCGTCAATCCACTTTATCTCGACCTCAGCGCTATTCTCGAAGCCGCCATGACTCAATGCCTCAGCGACGGAAAGATACGCATCGTGAAGCTGGACATACTTGCCGACCAGCGCGATTTTAACTTTCTTGTCGCGCGCGTTTATTCTATCTACCATCGCGAGCCACTCGGACATATCACCGGGTGCGCAGTCGAGGCCCAACTCGCGGCAAACTATCGCGGAAAAATTGTTCTCCTCGAGCATGAGCGGCGCCTGATAAAGCGACGGAACCGTCATATTTTCGATTACACAATCCGGCTTGACGTTGCAGAAGAGCGAAATTTTTTGACGGATGCTCTCGCTAATGGGCTCATCGCAGCGCGCCACAATGATGTCCGGATTTATGCCCAGCGAGCGAAGCTCCTTAACGGAATGCTGCGTCGGTTTGGACTTGTGTTCGCCGGAGCTTTTTATGTAAGGCACGAGCGTTACGTGGATGAAAATGCAATTTTCCCTGCCGACCTCGAGCGAAACTTGACGAATGGCCTCCAGGAAAGGCTGACTCTCAATGTCGCCGGTGGTACCGCCAATCTCCGTGATGACGATATCCGCGTGCGACTTCTCGCCGACGGAGTAGATGAAATTCTTAATCTCGTTCGTGACGTGCGGGATGACCTGCACCGTCTCGCCAAGGTATTCGCCGTTGCGCTCCTTTGTCAAAACATTCCAGTAGACCTTGCCCGTCGTGAGGTTTGAAAATTTGTTGAGCTCCTCGTCGATGAAGCGCTCGTAGTGGCCGAGGTCGAGGTCGGTCTCGGCTCCGTCCTCAGTCACAAAGACCTCGCCGTGCTGATACGGACTCATCGTTCCTGGGTCAACGTTTATGTATGGGTCAAGCTTTTGCGCCGCAACTTTGAGACCTTTGGACTTCAATAGGCGTCCCAATGATGCTGCCGTAATGCCCTTGCCAAGGCCAGAAACTACGCCGCCCGTCACGAAAATGTACTTTGTCATACTTCAACTTCTCCTTCAAAAACTGTTTCGGCGCCGCCGGTCATGTAGACGGCCTCGTCCGTGTATTTTATCCTCAAAACGCCGCCCCGCAAATTGACGGTGATGTCGTCGTTTTTCTTGCAAATTCCATTTGCCACTGCGGCCGCAACCACAGCACAGGCACCTGTTCCGCAAGCCAATGTCTCGCCGCTGCCGCGCTCCCAGACGCGCATATTTAGCGTCCTCTCATCAACGATCTCTAGGAACTCAGTGTTTACTTTCTCAGGAAATAACTCGCTATTTTCGAAGGTCGGCCCAATTTTCTCAAGGTCGAGTGAGTTTATATTCTCAGAAAAGACCACACAATGCGGATTACCCATCGACACGCAAGTTATCTTGTATGGTTTTCCCGCGAAGGTCGCCTCGTAAGCTACTACCTTTTCAGCCGCTATGTTTACCGGCACCTTCGACGGAGAAAATTCAGCCTTGCCCATGTTTACGGTTAAAAGCGAGGCTTTACCATTTTCCTCGAACACTTGAAGAGTTTTTATACCACTCAAGGTCTCTATCGATATTTCATTTTTCCTCGCAAGGCCGTTGTCATAGAGATACTTACCCACGCAGCGGATGCCGTTCCCGCACATTTTGCCCTCGCTGCCGTCAAGGTTAAACATACGCATTTTCGCATCCGCCACCTCAGACGAACAAATCAGAATTATCCCATCTCCGCCAATGCCAAAGCGCCTGTGCGACAGCTTTTTACTCAGCTCCTCAGGTCTTTCTACAACTTGCTCAAAGCAATTAAAATAAATGTAGTCGTTCCCGCAACCGTGCATCTTCGTAAACTTTAGTTTCATCCGTTCACCTCATACACATACATTATACTTTGCACGAGGTACGTTTGCAATTTTTCACTTCCACATTACCTTTGTTTTTTATTTTATTATAACTGTTTTTATTGACGACATGCTCTAGGATGCCACGTGAATTTAATATGCGTGCTTTTGGTGTATTAACAGCTAAATTACAAACAACCTTTTTTATTATGAGCTTTTTGATAGCTTAAATATAACTTTAAAGCAAAAAGGCTCATTGTTCTTGTTCGATTCTTTAACAAAAAAATAATTTGCATTTTTTTGGAAAT
>JAZQJR010000185.1:0-26114 GCA_045541715.1 Acutalibacteraceae bacterium | reverse complement strand
TACTATGCGTCCGCCTAGAGAACGCTTTAGCTCTTGCCGCGCTACAGTCTATTCCTCCACAAGTAACACACATTACTGTGGCTAACAAAATTGACATTAACTTTTTCATAAAAACATTCCTTTTAATTTAGTGATTACATTATAACAAAAGAAAGCGTTTTTGTCAATAGCAATAATAACGTATTTTAACTTTGTGCATGTTGCTCATCATTTTTTTATCAGTTAATTTGTACAATTTGTATTTTAGCAACTTTTAACACAAAAAATCCCTCAACACACATACTCGCGCATGCTGAGGGATTACGATATAATCTTATTTACTTACGATTAAATATCGACATGATGTCGTAGAAGGTATCATCATCATCATCGAAGCTAGCCGCTTGTCCGGCGCGGGTCTCTTTGCGCGTCGAGTCATTGTTTTCAGTATGCGTTGCGAAGGTCTGTCCGTTACTCAAGCCAGAAGTAATCGGGTGCTTATCGTTTTTGTTGTTCGTGAATTTCCCTGCATAGGCTAACTTTGCGCTAGATTCCGGAATACTCACGTCCGAAAAGCCGGTTGCAATCACTGTGACGCTCATTTCGTCGTCCATGTTCTCGTCGAAGGCCGCACCCCAAATGATATTTGCCTCTTGGTCGGCCTGCTCAGCGATCATCGTCGAGGCAACCTCAATCTCGTCAAGGCCGATATCCGGCGACGAAGTGATGTTGATGATAACACCCTTTGCGCCGTTGATGGCCGTCTCAAGCAGCGGGCTGGAAATCGCCATATTCGCGGCAATCTCGGCTTTGTCCTTTCCGGAGGCTCGTCCCACACCCATGTGCGCGTAGCCCGCGTCCTTCATGACGGCCGTCACGTCCGCAAAGTCCAGGTTGACAAGACCCGGCAAAAGGATTAAGTCGGAGATACTCTGCACACCTTGACGCAGAACGTCGTCGGCTACTGAGAAGGCGTTTATGAGCGTAATTCTCTGCTCGCTTGCGTACTTCAGGCGCTCGTTCGGAATGATAACCAAAGAGTCAACGTGCTCGCGCAAATTCGCGATTCCGGCCTCAGCTTGCTCCATTCTTCTCTTGCCCTCGAAGGCAAACGGTTTAGTCACTATGCCGATAGTCAAGATGCCCTTCTCGCGAGCGATTTGCGCTACAACCGGCGCCGCGCCAGTACCAGTGCCGCCGCCCATTCCAGCCGTGATGAACACCATGTCGGTTCCGTTTAGCGCCTCAGCAATGTCCTCGCGGCTTTCCTCGGCTGCCTTTTGGCCTATTTCCGGCTTAGAGCCCGCACCCTTACCGTGAGTAATTTTCTCACCAATTTGAATCTTCTGCGAAGCCTTCGACCTCTGCAACGCTTGATGGTCAGTATTAACCGAAACAAAATCTACGCACTTAACGCCGGCCGAGACCATCCTATCGAGCGCATTTCCGCCGCCTCCGCCGACACCTATAACCTTAATTTTTACTATATTATCAAAATCATTTCCGAACTCAAACGCCATCTGAAAACCCCCGTTTTATAATGATTTTTGCGTCAAAATCACCATTAAAAATAACTCCAATTTTAATCTAACATAATAATGTAAAAAAGACAAGATATTTATTCAAAAGGGAGTGCCCACGTCAGAGTGGTTATGTGTGAATTTTTATGTTCTAGTCAACTGCAGCTTTTGGCGAAACTTGTAGTTGAGCAAGATCTTAAGTTTATGCTTTGAGAAAATTTTCAGCCTATAAACACTTGCTTTGGACACTCCCGCAGTATTTTTTATATTTACAAATTATTCTGAAAGAGCTAAAATAAAGCCAAATAAATTTTTGGAGGCCGGCAAAATGAAAATTAAATCAACATGGATACCGTTTTTTTTGTCACTTGTCGCAATTGTAAGCGTGCGCGTATATCAGACAACCTCAATAGGCGTCCCCTCGGTGCGGATGCAGTGGGATAATCTCGAGATGATCTGTTTTGGCATCACTGCAGTCGCAACTGTCGTTATAATACTCATGAGTTACATGTCTAAAGATGTCCCGGAAGTTTTCGTGCTTAAGAAAACCCCGCTCGTCGGGATGACTTCATTTTTAGCGGCTGTAGTTGTTGCATTAAATGGCGTAGGCGCGTTTCAAGCTTACTTGTCTGAAAAAAACATTCAAGCCTTGATTAATGGCATAGCTGGTATCGTGGCTGGAGTGGCCTTTATTTTCTTCGGCTTGTGTTTTTTGCAAGAGAAAAACCTTTTTGAAAAAAACAAGCTATTTGCCTGCATTCCGACGTTTTGGGCAGTAACCGTGTTGGCTTTTCGTTTTTCGGCCTACAACGCCATCAGGACGGAATTTATTCATGTTACAGATGTTTTGTCTACCATCGGCCTGCTTTTCTTCTTATTCGAGCAAGCAAGGCTATTTGTGGGCCTGTTTAACAAAGGCACCATTAAAAAGCTTTTTTACTTCGGTTTTGGCTCTGTTCTGTTTACGATGACTTTTGCTACTAACACCCTCGCAAAAACGCTGGATTTGGGCCAAGGAATCGATTCTCGCACAATGGTAATGCTCGCGACGCAACTGGTTATGGCTCTGTACGTTGTGAGTGTGCTCTTTGCGGTAAGGGTTGGCCAAGATGCCGAGGTTGTCGAGGAGATTTCATCTGGTACACCAGAAAAGTCTGACAAATACGTTGCGGCCGATGAAGCTGTTGAAAAAGCTCCCGCTGAAGATGTCCATGAAGTGCAAGAAAATACGGAGATGTCCGAAGTTGACGCATTAATTGCGGATATTTTGACCGAAAAAGAAGCAACTGACGAGGCTTAAAGTGGCGTTGTAACTGCATTTTCTTGAGAAAATTTCATACAATTATATAATCGATTTGAGTTTAGGAGGCATTCTCGTATGGCGATAAAACTTGGAATCAACGGTTTCGGACGCATAGGAAGGCTGGTCCTCCGCGCCGCGATGGCTCAGCCGGAAACCTTCGATGTAGTCGCGATAAATGACCCTTTCATCGACCTTGATTATATGGTTTACATGACGAAGTACGACTCGGTGCACGGTCGGTTTCGCGGCGAGGCTCGCGCAGAGGACGGCAAGTTGGTCGTCAACGGCAAGAAAATCGCTGTTCACGCCGAGAAAGATCCCTCTCAAATCCCTTGGGGCAGCGACGGCGCCGAGTATATTATCGAATCGACCGGAGTTTTTTGCACTACGGAGAAGGCTTCGGCGCACCTCCGTGCCGGCGCGAAAAAGGTAATCATCTCGGCGCCTGCGAAGGACAGCGAAACTCCGACCTTTGTCTGCGGCGTGAACCTCGATAAGTACACCCGCGATATGCAAGTCGTGTCGAACGCCTCTTGCACGACGAACTGCCTGGCGCCGCTCGCAAAGGTGATAAACGACAACTTCGGCATCGCGGAGGGCCTGATGACCACTGTGCACGCCGTCACCGCGACGCAAAAGACCGTTGATGGTCCTTCGAACAAGGACTGGCGCGGTGGCCGAGCCTCTCTCGGGAACATTATCCCGTCTTCAACCGGCGCCGCCAAGGCGTGCGCGCTGGTCATCCCCGAGCTCGCTGGCAAGCTCACCGGCATGGCATTTCGCGTCCCGACGTTAGATGTATCTGTTGTGGACTTGACCTGCCGCCTCAAAAAAGCTACGACCTACGAGGAGATTTGCCGAGTGGTCAAGCGCGCCTCCGAGCACGAAATGAAGGGCATCTTAGGCTACACCGAGGACGCTGTGGTTTCATCCGATTTTTACACCGACGAGCGCACTTCAATCTTCGATGCAAAGGCCGGCATCATGCTGAACGATCACTTTGTGAAGCTGGTCGCCTGGTACGACAACGAGTGGGGCTACAGCAACAAGCTTTTGGATCTGGTCTCGCACATGGAAAAAGTGACTAACGAATAAAACGAAACCCGTTAAATAAGTGAGTTTCTCATTTTACGGTTTATATCGAACTTTAGCAAAAAAATAACAGTAGGCCGCGCGGTATAGTGCGGCCTGTTTTGCTGCGGGCGATCGGCAAAATAGATAAATTTGAATCGTTGCTTGCGTTTTTTTACACGCGATGATATAATGGTTGTGAATATGACAATAAGGAGGCATTTATATGTCGCAAGAACAAGCAAAGGGATTTTTCGAGGCGATCTCGAAAGACAAACAACTGGCCGAGCAGGTCAAGGACGTGATGGGTGGACAAGCCACCAACCAGGAGAAAGCCAAGGAATTACTTTCTTTGGCAAAGGCGCACAACTTTAACTTTACTGAAGATGAGCTGAAAAGGTCACTAAGCAGAGAAGATTTGGTCGACATTGCAGGAGGCGGTGGTGTTCTCTCTTCGTTGGGTAGTATGGTGGTTGGCATTATGCAAATGTTTGGTGTTGGCGGTACTGGAGGTCAGCAGCCATTGCCAGCACCTAATCCAATAGTTAACGTGCAGCCAGCGGCTAATAATGCCAATGCGCAAAACGAAGGCGACGAGAATGAGGCGCCGGCAGCAAACGTTGATGAAGAAGTCGAAGAAATCCGCGAACGGACGCCTGAAGAAATAGCTGAACGCCAGCAAAGGGAAGAACAACGCCGGCGCGAACTCGAAGAAAGGTTGGCGCAAGGACCGCTGGAGATGGAGGCTGTTGAGCCAAACTGGTTTGAAGACGAAGGTACAAACCGCCTGTTTCGAGAGAGTGACGATAATTACCTAGAGATTCTTGCTGGTCGAGCGCAGCGTCTACATTCTGTTGGAGATTTATTTGACGTTTCGATTGAGATGTTTAAAGTTAAAGGTGCCAACGCATTGGTGCAGCGGCTTGAACGCTTGGAAAGAATATATCCACGTGTAAAAACCTATATGATTTCCTCGCGTATACATGGTTCCAAACGCGAATTTTTCAACGATGAGATAAAAGAGTGGCTAAGGTTGATATGCACCTCAAGCAAGAACGTAGATGTATCTTTACCGGATTTAATCGCTGACGCGGATTTCTTTATTGAGCAAGCCACGGAAGCTACGCGCTCAAAGTTGCTAGATACTTTACATGGCACAGCGCACTTGGCGGAGCGAATGAGAAATGCTCAAATCGGGGACGAGGTCCAACAGCGAATAATTGACTTCTGTGAAAACGCGAGTGCGATCGCGTCTGGCGATAATGTTTCATTTGAGGAGTTACAGGAGCTTCTTGAAGAGGCTTACAGTCTGGGTGACGAGGCTACAGCAATTATAAGTAGTCATTTTGCGCCTGCCCCAAAACCGGAAACAGCCGATGACGAAAACGAAGTTGAAGAGATCCGCGAACTGACGCCTGAAGAAATAGCTGAACGCCAGCGAAGGGAAGAACAACGCCGGCGCGAACTCGAAGAAAGGTTAGCGCGAGGGCAGTTGGAGTTAGAAGAGTCTGAACCAAACTGGTTTGAAGACGACGGTACAAACCGACTGATTCGAGAGTTTGATGATAAGGAACTGATAAATCGCGTCAACCGCCTAAACACTTTGTATTATCGGTTGCTGTATGTGCCACAGAGCCGGGCGCTTATGGACAGAATAAGAAATTACATAGCTACCGTTGGATTTACATTTGACCGTGGTACAGAGTCGCTGCAAGAGCAAATTTCTATTGCAGACGCTTTAATTCACGAGGCGGAGGAGATGCTGCAGAGTGCAGAACAGCAAAGAGGAGAAGAAATAAGAGAAGAAATCCAACAGGGGCTGGATGCTCTCGCGCTTATTTTGCAACGGATGCACACAGGCCTACCTGGCGAGACAGACCTGTACACAGATGTGCAAACTTTCCTTGCAAATAGGGAAAGCTACTCCCGCAAAGAGCGCATAGTGCGTGCACAGGAGCTGTTAAGCCGGACCATGGCTTTCCACGACACGTTGGATTGGAAAGACTGCGTGCATATTAATACCGCATATAGTATGTTTGATTCATATGTTTGGAGCTGGCAGGGTGATGAGCAAGCTATTCTTGAGGCGCGGCTTGAAAATAATGCTCTTCCTTGGCTTACGCAGGTTGGAGCTTCTTTTGGTGTTCCTGGGGAGCATGGATTAGCGCTTGAAATACAGGAATTTCTTGCAACAATTGATGGTGACTTTACTTATGAGCACCTTGCAGAAATGAACAGTTTGCTAGACAGAGCTCGCGAAATAATGATGAATAGAGCCCGTGCGCATCCTCGTTTCGATATAGATCAATTACACATACGCAACAACGACTTGCAGCTGGCGCAGATGCTTGGCATCGATGGCGAGTACGTCCGGGAAAAAATAAAAAACAAGACCGTTCCCTCTCTAGATGATCCTGACGGTTTCATCGAGCTGCCAAACGGAGACCAAGTCGCTTTTCATTTCTTTGTTGGCTCCGGCACCCTGGTCTTAACCGGTTCGGGCAACACTGTGATCGACGACAAATATGAACCGAATTCACTCTTTAAACAGCTGGAAGAGACAGGCATAGTCTTTTGGGCAAAAGATGCTACTGGCGCCTTGATCAACAAGCAGCTTCCAACGCCGGATTCTCCATTTGTTGTTCGCAACCTAATCATCGGCAACGGTATTGCGGAGCTTGGCAACCAGGCTTTTAAATGGGCAGAATCGCTTCGCAGCGTGTATCTTATGGGACCAGTTCGATTCGTCGGTTTCGAAGCGTTTTATCATGCCGACTACTTGGTGGAGGTTGGTTTTGCACAGCCAGAGGTGCTTGAGAGAATAGATGATTGTGCTTTTGGTTTTGCCCAGCGCCTTGTGTCTATAAACCTACCGCAGAATGCCGGCATAGCTGAAAACGCGTTTGAATTTTGTCTCGAGCTGGAAAAACAAGGCTGCCCGTACTGTAAGAATCCCGACGAATTATAATCTTAAAAAATCAAACAAAAATAAAGGCAGGCCGCCCGGTATAGTGCGCCTCTCACAGGAAAAAATTTTTATAAATTTTGTTCAGCTATACAACGAACGCTTTTTAACAAGATTAACGATTAGGTGCACTAAGTTTATGGCGAGTGCCAAAAGGAATCGTTGATTTATTGAAAGGAAAGTTTATTAATATTGAAAGTAGACATGCTTTTTACATGCCTACTTTTTGTTTTAAAGATATCTTGCTTTTATCAAAACGCAATTTTCTCACTGATGTACCCCACCAAGTTGCCTATCGCGACGCGCTCTTGCTGCATTGAATCCCGCTCACGGATTGTCACGCAGCCGTCGGTCTCACTGTCAAAATCGTATGTAATGCAAAACGGCGTGCCGATTTCGTCTTGTCTGCGATAGCGCTTACCGATGGAACCGGCCTCATCGTAGTCGACCATGAAATGCTTCGATAGTAGCTCGAAAGCCTTAGTCGCGCCTTCACCGAGCTTCTTTGAGAGAGGGAAAATTGCCGCCTTAAACGGCGCGAGCGCTGGGTGCAATCGCAAAACAACACGCGTGTCCTTCTCATCGATTTGTTCTTCATCGTAGGCATCGCAAAGGAAGGCCAGTGCCACTCTATCTGCGCCGAGAGACGGCTCGATTACGAACGGGAGATAGCGCTGATTGGAATCCGGGTCGAAATATTCAAGGCTTTTGCCGGAGTGCTCCTGGTGCTGCTTCAAGTCGAAGTCGGTGCGGTCGGCGATGCCCCAGAGCTCGCCCCAACCGAACGGGAATAAGAACTCGATGTCGGTGGTGGCGTTCGAGTAGTGCGAGAGCTCCTCCTTCGAGTGGTCGCGCAAGCGGATGCTATCGGGCTTCAGGCCCAAATTGAGCAACCAAGCCTTGCAGAAATCGCGCCAGTAAGAGAACCACTCGAGGTCTGTGCCGGGCTTGCAGAAGAATTCCAACTCCATCTGCTCGAACTCGCGAGTCCTGAAAATAAAGTTGCCAGGCGTTATTTCATTGCGAAAAGACTTGCCGATTTGCGCAATTCCAAACGGTAATTTTTTACGAGTTGTACGTTGCACATTGGCAAAGTTTACAAAAATTCCTTGCGCCGTCTCCGGACGAAGGTAGACCTCGTTTTTTGCCTCCTCGGTCACGCCCTGGTAAGTCTTATACATCAGGTTGAACTTGCGAATGTCAGTAAAGTTGGTTGCGCCGCAGTCCGGGCAGGCAACCTTGTGCTCCGCAATGTAAGTGCTCATCTGCTCGAAGGTTAAGCCATTTGCGTCGCCGCCGCTCTCTTCAATCAACTTGTCCGCGCGGTGCCGCGTCTTGCACTCCTTGCAGTCCATAAGCGGATCGGAGAAGCCGCCAATATGCCCAGAAGCCTCCCAAGTTTGAGGATTCATGATTATCGCCGAGTCAAGCCCCACATTGAAGCGGCTCTCCTTGATGAACTTCTGCCGCCACGCCTCTTTAATGTTATTCTTCAGCTCGACTCCCAACGGACCATAGTCCCACGAGTTCGACAAACCGCCATAGATCTCCGAGCCCGCGTAAACAAAACCCCGATTCTTGCACAGCGACACGATTTTCTCCATAGTTTTCTCACTATTTGCTAGCATTGCGTTCCCTCCGCCCACGTTTATACTAATATGTTAAGTTAGTCCGCCAGCCCTTGTCAAATCTATGTGGACGCGTTTTGGAAGTGTCTAGAGCGTGTTCACAAAAAAAGAGCTTCAAAAATCAAAGCCAAAGTAAAAACAGAAAAAATATCCAGATTATCGTAGCGAGCAAAAATCCTGCGAAACCACTTAAGGCGTAGAAAAAAACGCTCGACTTCATTGCGTCGTTTGTAGAGCAGCGTGTCGTAAACCCACGGTGTCTTTCTATTCTTTTTCTGAGGGACAACAGGAACAAGCCCTTGTTTTATCATCTTTGTATGCGCAGTCCATGAACAAATGGTGCCCAGCCTTAAAGCTAAGTGGGGAGTGCCCAAGTTAAATACGAGGCAAAAAACTCGTTAGCCGTACGGCAGATTTAAGGTGAGGAAATGCTGATTAAACTCGCCAAGCTTATTGTAAGCGTACACAAAAACACGCATTATGGCTTGAAAGGCCTCCAGCGATCGAAAAAAGCATTTGGATTTGTGTTGAAGCGCAGCAATGTACTTGCGAATGTCAGAATTGACGCTTTCGACTGTAAATGTGTGCGATTTGTCGCGGCTTTCTTGTCACTAATGTTATCACGTAAGTTCAGTTTTTTCGCCTTGGTGTAGGCAAAAAGTTCATCCATTTCAATTACATCCACTGTTTGAGGCTTTTCTGGCACCTCTTTCTGTGAGCAGGCTGGACTTTCTGTTTTTTATCTAGGGCCTGTTCACATAAACGCTAAATTGCCCCACAGAAACTGGATTTCAAAGAAAGATCTATATGTCAGCTTCATAAAGCTGCATTTTTATAAATGAAATCAGTTCTTAGTAGCAAACTAACATTCCTGGCATAATACCTAGAAATTCAACAAAGCAAACGTTGGCCTTGTGCGCATCGTTCTCCCGAAAAATGGCAACAAAACCAAAGATGAATTTATCCAATATTTTTTATGTGAACATGCTCTAGTTTTTTAATCCGGCTGTAAGCCGTGGACTTATTTATTCCCATTATCCGCTCAACTGCTCGGCCGCTGTTCCCGGCATAAAATATTGCAGTGGCTTTTTACTTAAACTCCATGCTGTAAATTAGCTCCGTTATGAACTTCTTTTGGCACGCTTTGCATTTATATTGCTGTTTCCCGCGTGGCTTGCCAGCCTTCCAAACTTCGTCGTTCCCGCATTTTGGGCATTTAATTTTATTTTCCATGGCATCATTATATCATATTGCCTCTCTTTTTGACACTCCTAAAATAACTATTCCAAACCTGCTCCGACTGACGATAGTGTCGTAATTGAGCTCGATGAAATACGGCATTTTTTACGCTCAAAAAAAGACGAGTTTGGATTTGGAAAGCTTACTGCCGAGCAACAAAACAGCTCATCGATTGGGAGTGCGGAGCACGAGATTCTGAAACGTTTAGAAAAATGTACGATCGGTTAAAAAAGTGGAACGTAAAAGTATTTTTTAGCGATCGATACAGTGTTTATCGTGATTTCATGCCACGTGACCGTTCAATTTAAATAAAAGCAGAGACGCATTTGATTGAATGTAATAACTTCACGCAACGACACTGGTTTGCAAGATTTAGACGGAAAACTTGCTGTGTTTCCCGTTCCATCGAAATGGTTGATTTGACGATGTTTCTTTATGCAGCCTTCCATGCCAATAAATCTATCAATATAATCATTTGATCGATGCTCCCCGCTAGATGTCACTTCACGTTCAGGCTATGTTTGACTTTTAAGCGAACTCAAGTTATAATCAACTACAGCCTTTGGAGAGGTATCGAAGTGGTCATAACGGGGCTGACTCGAAATCAGTTTGCGAGCAATCGCACGGGGGTTCGAATCCCCCCCTCTCCGCCAGACACATTTATATCTATTGAGAAGTTTAGAGCTTGTTTGGGAGACATGTCTTGAGAAAATTTTATTCGGCAGTTTTATTGGTTTCATTCAATGCCTTGCCGGAGACGGCATTTGTTGGCAACAAAACTGTACATCTCGTCAATTTCGATGACGTTAACCCGCGCATTTGGCGTTTCTTGGGGCTCAATATTTTTGCATTTTTCCAAAGCCAATACAGGCACATATTTTTCCCGATTTCCAGAATTCGGCCGACTGTTCGGCCACTATTTCCCTCAAAATATAACTTTATCGCCTGCCTCTTGATCTTTGCGCTATGCCCTTTCTTTTGGCTTTTCTAGGTGTAATGTTTTCCGCAGATCTTGCATTTGTATTTTTGACTACCGGATGCTGTTTTCCGGATTTTACTTGTTTTTCAGCTTTGCAGTTTTTACCTTTCATGCTTTTTTATATCATAAATATTGTCAGGGGATACTCACCCATCTGCGCCCTACTTGACAACCCTATTTTCTTATGCTAATATAAATACAGCTGTTCTTCCAAAGACAGTAGGTGCAGGATGCGTAATGTGATTTTCACGCCTACCGAGGAAAGTGCGAGTGCGATTTAACGCGGTATTTGCGCCTTTTCTGCGGTTTGCGGAAAAGGCTTTTCGTTTTTGTGCACGGGTGAGGATTTTGGCATTGCTAACGCCACATACATAGTGGCAGTTTTGTAAGCGAGAAACTTGAAGTCGCGTGTATATTTTCAACATTTTTTATTCTTTGGTTTTTACATGGTGTTAGTCTACATCTAAACAAACTTAGCAATGCCGAGGATTTTATCGGTGGAGGTGAATATTTTGCCAAGCGAGAAAATTTTGGAACAGAAAAAAGCGTATGTCGCGGAGTTGGCTGAAAAATTGAAGGCGTCTTGCGCGGGCGTGATCGTTAACTACAAGGGCATCAACGTGGCCGACGACACAAAGCTGCGTAAAGAGCTGAGAGAGGCCGGTGTTGAGTACTTCGTAGTGAAGAACACCTTGCTTCAAAGGGCCGCCAAGGAAGCTGGCCTCGAGGGGCTGGAGCCTGTTTTAGAGGGTACGACTGCACTTGCTTTAAGCCGTGAGGATCACGTTGCTGCTGCGAGAATCCTTTGCAAGTTCGCCGACGACAATAAGTTCTTCAACGCAAAGGCCGGCTTTGTCGAGGGTAAGGTCATCAGTGAGGCTGAGGTTAACAATCTTGCAAAACTCCCGACGAAAGAGGTTCTTGTTGCGAAGGCTTTGGGCGGCTTGAATGCGCCGATTTCTGGATTCGTCACTGTGCTTAGCGGCACGATCAAAGGTCTGGTTGTTGCGCTTAACGCCATTGCTGAGAAGCAAAGCGCATAGGTGTATCGACTAGTTTACACCTGCTATTTAAGGTATCGCTAAAAGTGTGTATGTACTTGCGATTTTTACAAATGGTAAAAATTAAATAAAGAGGCTATTTATGCGAATTCTTAGAATTTAATTTTACCTAGCATTAACCTAAGTGTATCAAAGTTTAGCAAGCCATATTTAAGCAAATTCACTTAAGAAAATGAGCAATTGCTCGAAATAATTTAAATTTTTTGGAGGTTATTTATCATGTCAGAGAAAGTTACAAAGTTGATTGAGGACGTTAAAGCGTTAACAGTTTTAGAGCTAAGCGAGCTCGTTAAGGCCCTCGAGGAGGAGTTCGGCGTATCTGCAGCTGCTCCTGTTGCCGTAGCCGCCGCTGCACCTGTTGCTGGCGCTGCTGCCGCTGAGGAGAAGACTGAGTTTGACGTCATCCTTAAGTCCGCTGGCGCAAACAAAGTCGCTGTTATCAAGGTTGTTAAGGAAGTTACTGGCCTTGGCCTGAAGGAAGCTAAAGAGGTTGTCGACGGCGCTCCTAAGGCTGTTAAGACCGGCGCTTCCAAGGAAGACGCAGAGGCTATCAAGGCTAAGTTGACAGAGGCTGGCGCAGAAGTAGAAGTTAAGTAATTAACGATAATTAGCATCAAAAAACGCATGAATTTCGGTTCATGCGTTTCTCTTTATTTTATTTAAAAATTGATGAGTCCCATGTTTGAGATCTTTCTTTTAGTTTGCTGCGCCGGCCGCGAGGCCAACGAAAATAAAATTTATTTTCGTTGTGGCCCATCGATCAACTTCGTTGAACGATGGGCTGGCCGAAGGCCCTACGGGCCTTCGGCGCCTCGCGGCGCCCTAGTGTTTGATCAAGACACTCATGGCCTTCTTACCCTAAAACTTATCCCAGTAGTAGTCATCGGAGAGAAGGTGCTTTTTTTTATGCCTTCTTTTCTTCGAGCCATGAACCTTTTGTACAGGCATTTCCGGGTTACTTCGCCCCTTGAGCATCACAAAGATAATGATTGCGACACCGATTAGTAGACACGCCCAACCAATTAAGCCAGCCCAGTAGTTGATTGAATTGGATTTCTCTTGAGTCGTACTTGGCGCAGAAATCTCCGGGAAGTCCATTTCTGAGGAGTCCACTTTTGGCAAGTCTTCTGGGGCCTGAGGTTTTTCTTTTTTTTTCTCTGCTGTTGTCTTAGTGGAGGCAACTTCTGCGGATGATTTTTCGCCCTCGGCTTCCGCATTAGCGGGTTCAGCTTGGTTTTGCGCCGAGGATTGTGCAGCTGGCGTGGGGTTGCTTTTTTGTTGAGGGTGAGGTTGCGTGGTGGTGGCTGGCACAGACGGATTTTGTTGCACAGGTTCGCTTTGGTTTTGTTTAGCTGCGGTACTTGGCGCTGTGCCAGCACTTGACGGACTTTTAGCCGCTTGTGAGGACGACGATACTGCGGACCTCGCCTGAGTTGAGTTTTGAACGGAGTTCACTTTATTTTGCGAGCTAGTTGTAGAGTTGGCTGCAGGGGTGTTAACTTTTGTAGCAGCATCGTTCGCGGTAGTACTAGAGTTGCCACTTGACCTAAGGTTAAACGATTTTTTGCTTGCCTGGTTAGGTGCGACTTGAGTGGAAGCTGCAACCTCTGGAGTGGCGGCTTGTTGCGATGCCGTTCCCGCGCTGGTGACATCCGGACCCTCAGCGAAAGCGACGACATTTAAGGTGGCTGAGAAAAAAATTATCGTAAAACATATTTTGACGAAGCTATAAAATTTTTTCATTTCATCTTGCGCAAGGAATGTTGAATAAATGTTGCGCAAAACCTCCCTTTTACTAAAGCTCGACTGGCGCAAATGGACTACATACATTATAGCATGCCCGCGCTTTAAATCAATATTGTGAAGGGAGTGCCCTATGGAAGCTTTTATGATATACTATTTTCCTCCAAATATAAATTTATCGCCTGATTTTTGGATTCTTCGCTATGGCCTCTCTTTGGACTATTGTTGCCTTCACTATTTTCGTTTTTTGTTGACCTTCCGTCGATCGCCTTGTTGCTATCTTCACTTGCTGACAAAGTTTGTTGGTTATATAGTTCTTCAGTTGAGTATTCCTTACTGCCAGATTTAGCTAATGACACAGTGTTTTCTTCAGTAGCCCTCTTGCGAAATTAAGAAGATTGTTCAAAATTGCAAATACCAGAGATAAAAGCAAAATGTAGAGAAAAGCGTTTTCTTCGGTTTCGATATCGTTCTGAAAGAATTCGAAATCGCTTAACTAAGGCAATCACGTGCTCAACAGCGATACGTTTTCTTGAGATAATTCTATTCTGTTTTCGGTTTTGCTTCGATAAGGGGTGATTTTTGGTAGACTTTTTCGGCAAAACGGAATTCGCGTGCAACCTTGTAAGTCCTTGATACCGCTATCTGCCGTTAATTGTGCTCCTGGCTTCAAGTGGATTTTTTCTTTAAGGAGCGTGTTGATCAAATGATTATATCGACAGACTTATTGACGTGAAAGGCCGCGTAAAGAAACATCGTTAAATCGATCATTTCGAGGGAGCGGGAAGCACAGCAGTTTTTAATCTAAATCTTGCAAACCAGTGTCGTTGCGGAAAGTTGTTACTTTCAATCAAATACGTTTATGATTTTGTTTGAATTAGATGTTCTGATGGTATAAAATCACGATAAACACTGTATCTGTTGCTAAAAAAAACTTTGCTCTCAACTTTTTCAGTCGTTTGTACATTTTTCTAAACGTTTTGCATCTCGTGCGCCACAATTCCAATCGATGAGCTGTTTTGTGGTTCGGCAATAGGCCTTCCAGATCCAAACTTGTCTTTTGGGGAGCGCACAAAATGCCACATTTCATCGAATTCAATTATGACGCTATTGTCAATTGGCACCAGTTTAGAATTGTTACTTTTTGCAAACTTTTTTTTCCAAACGAATACCGAGGGAACGTTGACTAAAAAAACGTGGCGATAGTTCTAAATGAATAACCGTGCGAGTACCTCCGACTGCCAGGAGTTTTTCTTGCTTGCACCTGCCTTTATGCCGTGTTGGCACAAATTGGCATCCACATTACTTACATTTGTAGCGCTGTTCGCCCTTTACAAAGCCAGCTTTTACGTATTCTTTTGAGTCTCACTTTTTGCACTTGTAAATAGCTATTGCCGTCTTTTCCTTTTTATTATATTACGCTTGATTATTTAGAAAACACTCCCATAATTTTAGGTTCGAAGATTTTGATGGTGCGGTTAAATGGATGGTCATGCAGGAGTTTAATTTTTCTGCTTATATGAAAGACGAACAAGGTGTCCGGTAGTGTCGGGGAATAGATTGACTCAGAGCTGAATTTTGCAGCTGCGGTATCTTTTTAGATGTGAGGCGGCCCCGCGCGGTATAGTGCGGGGCCGCAATTTTTTTGTGTTAGCTTCGATTTTTTTTGTTTTGAAGAATTTACGCAGAAAAAACCAAGGGTTTTAGTGCTTTTAACGACGACAACTTTCAGCTCCCCTAAATTTAAATTAGCAACGAATCAACGAGATGGCCAGGATTATCGATATGATAACGAGCAGCTTTATTATACAGTAGGTCGTGGTGAGTATCTAAATAAACATGGTCAATAGAAAGAAGGCGCGGATATATAAGTATAAAAAAACGTTTTACGAACAACAAAAGTATGAGCTATAAAGTGTCAGCAACGGTATGAATGTAAAAAGTGATATTTCTTTGAGGCACTACACAAATATCTTCAGTTTCTGATAAAATGATTTAAACTTGAGGAAATGTATCTATTGCAAAATGCGATATTTGCGGAAGACTATTATTTTGGGAAAAATTTCTGGCATTGCTAATGCTGAATATATGACTGCGATTTTTATAACGGGTGAAAATTAAAATAAGCTACTAATTATGCAGTTTTGAAGAATTTGATTTTACAGGGATTCGCCTGCATATACCGGAATTTAGCAATGCCAAAATTTCTCACCGCTTATGTCGCTCGAATAGATCTTTTAAGCCTAACGTTAGACATGTTAGGTCAACGATAAGTATGAGCCAGATAAGCGCTTATGCTCGTACTCGTTGTAAGGAAATAAGAGCGGTTTAGCCGCGAATCTATTGAACTTTTATACGAGAGAAAAATTCATCAGATTTTTGTTTTTTCGGCACAACATTAAAAACTTCATTTTTCGTGCAAGATGCCAGTTCTATATGCGTGAATTAATTTTTTTAGGTCTGATATTGTAGAAAAAATATCTGCGCCTTTGTCGGTCTGAGCAACGGTTAGCCTTTTATCGGCTTTCTCTGCCACAACATACGTCGAAAAAATATCGGTGTTGTTGTTTATCGCCGCAGAGATGCCTTCGAAGGGCTCGTGCGAGCAAAGCTTCAAGCCGTATGAGTTATAGATAAGTGTGTAGCCGGCCGTTCCGGTAGTTCTTTGGTAGGCCTTGCAAAAGCCGCCATCGATGACAATAAGCTTGCCGTTGGCGCGGACAGGTTGCTCACCTTGCGTAGACTTGACTGGAATGTGGCCGTTTATGATGTGCGAATAATCGCCGTGCAGGCCAAACAAGCTCAACAACTTCGTGCAGATATCTTCGTCGTACGTACACCTATAATATGCGTTCTTGAGCTCCTCGTGCGTCGATTCGTCCTCGATGAACAAGCGCTCGAACGTAGTCATTTTGTCTTTTCCGAATAATGGCGAAAATTTTCCACACCATAAATACCATAGGAGGTCTGAGAGCGCTTGATTGTCCTCTGAGTCGCGATTAAAGTAGGCCTCTCGTGCAATTCGTTCAGCGTAGTCAAGGAAGTCCTTGCCGGCGAGTTCTTTCCCGTCGAAATGGAAGGTCCTCAAAGAACCGTCATCGTTCAGCGGGATGCAGCCGTGCAAAAGCAAGTTGGAATTAAAGCATTTATAGATGTTGCCGTGCGTGTAGAGAAATTTTATGTGGCGTTGCAGCTTCTCGCTGTGAAGGAAGGCCGATTGCAGCTGCGAGACTAGCTCGGCTTCCTCTGGCGTAAGCTGGTATGGGTCATTTTTGTCGACGGTGGGGAAGTCTGTGTCGCGCATCGGGTACTCAACGCCACCTAGGCAAATGGTCTTCTTTTCGTAGTCGATTTTGTCTAGTAGTAAGCGGTCCTCCATGTTAAAGTGCGGATTGCGCTTGATGGTTTGCCCCTCGAGCTTAAAGCGGATTATCGAGATGGCCTTGTGCATTTTTGCGATGACATCCGAGTCGTTGAAGCTAAAGTGGTTAGTGTAGGTCAGCTCCTTGACCTTAAAGCAGGTCGTGTCAGTATGCTTGTAGACGCTCGAGGCAAACACAGCAAGCGGCCGCAATGCGATGCCGTAACCTTCCTCGAGGAACTCAAGATTATTGTACTTAATGGAGTTGCACAGCGCGACCGCGATGCAAGTCGTATTGCCGCACGCCGCGCCCATCCAGAGGATATCGTGATTGCCCCACTGAATGTCGATGAACTTGCGCTGAATGATTGAATCGAGAATGATGTCCGCGCGAGGGCCTCTGTCGAAGATGTCGCCAACAATGTGAAGATGATCCACAATGAGCGTCTTTATCGTATTGCAAATCGCGACGATAACAGCGTTTGCGTGGCCGATGTCAATGATCGTGTCGATGATGTTCGAGTAGTAATAGGTCTTGTTGTGGTCGCTGTAGTTGTGCAGCAGGAGCTCCTCGATAATGTAAGCAAAGTCGCTTGGGAGAGCCTTGCGCACCTTGCTTTTTGTGTATTTCGAGCCGACCAGCCGACAGACCGCAACAAGTCTATTCAGCGTGATGCGGTACCATTCCTTGGTGTTCGCCTTCATTATGGACATCTCATTGAGTTTCTCGGCCGGATAGTATATTAGCGTTGCAAGTTTAGCGCGATCTTCGTCGTTGAGGACGTCCGCAAACAAGGCGTCGATTTTTTCGCGAATGGCGCCGGAGGCATTATTTATAATGTGATAAAACGTCTCGAACTCGCCATGCAGGTCGGAGATGAAATGCTCGGTGCCTTTCGGCAGATTCATTATCGCTTGAAGATTTATAAGCTCGGTGGCCGCCGCTTGAATATTGCTGTACTTCTCCGACAGCAGCTTCAACTTGCCCAGGTCGCTTTGCGTTATTTCCATATGAGCGCCTCCTTTTGTTCTGAGAAATATTTGCTGAAGTAAGATTAGCTTTTGAAGGTAGCTTGGTCGCTCCCGGGCGCCGCGAGGCGCCGAAGGCCCGTAGGGCCTTCGGCCAGCCCCAAGCTCAACTTTGTTGAGCTTGGGGCCACAAAGAAAATATTATTTTCTTTGGCCTCGCGGCCGGGCCGGAGCAGACAAGCCAAAAGAAAGTTCTAATTAGATCGCTTCTTAATTTTTCGCCTGAAGCTTCACAGCAGTGATGGTATTTTGCATAAGCATCGCGATGGTCATAGGGCCGACGCCACCCGGCACCGGCGTTATGTACGAGGCGAGATCTTTTACACTTTCGAAATCGACATCGCCACAAAGCTTGCCATCCTCGCAACGATTTATTCCCACGTCCACAACAACAGCGCCGGGCTTGACCATATCGGCTGTTACAAAATTTGCTCGTCCGACGGCCGCGACGAGAATATCCGCGCTTTTGCAAAGTTCCTTCAAGTTTTGCGTCTTGCTGTGACAAATTGTCACGGTCGCATCGCGATGAAGCATAAGCATTGCAAGGGGCTTGCCGACGATATTGCTGCGTCCGATGACCACACAGTGCTTGCCGGCAATCTCGATGTTTGAGGCGTCGAGCAGATGGATAATTCCGGCGGGCGTGCACGGCAGGAACTCAAAGTTGCCGGTCATAATTTTGCCGACGTTCATCTCGTGGAAAGCATCGACGTCCTTGAGGGGGCTAATGCGCTCGATGACGGCTTTCTCGTTGAGGTGAGAAGGTAGGGGCAGTTGCACGAGGATACCATTTATGTCGCGCCTAGCGTTGAGTTCGTCGATTAAGCTTAACAGCTCTGTTTCGCTTGTCTCCGTCGGCAGAGCAAACTCAAGCGACCGGACACCGATTTCCTCGCAGGCCTTTTTCTTGTTGCGGACATAAACCTTCGAGGCGGGATTTTCCCCGACGATTATCACAGCCAGCGAAGGCGTGATGCCTTGGCTGCTCAAAGCCGCAACTTCCTCCTTGAGCTGAGCCCTCAAATTTGTAGAAATTTCTTTTCCGTTTATGATTTTCGCCATGTTTACACCTCTATTATTTTTTGTAGATGTAGGCGGCGGGCGTATCGTCACTATATCGTAGCCGATACACTCCGCCGCCTTTTAAAGGAGTGCCCTAAGTAAGCCTTTTTCATTAGCTTGCTGTCCCCGCCGGGCCGGGCCGCGAGGCCAAAGAAAATGTTATTTTCTTTGCGACCAATCACTCAACAACGTTGAGTGATTGGCTAGCCGAAGGCCCGTAGGTCCTTCGGCGCCTCGCGGCCGCCAGATGCTCGCTCAGGGCACTCCCCCTTTTAATTTTATCTCTTAGCAAGAAAATCCGCACTCAATTTTGCCAAAAAGCCGGTTAACTTCGGCCTTCAAGACTCTATGCTCTTCGGACGACAAAGTCGGGTCTGCACTAAGAATCTCTGCCGCCGCGGCCTTTGTGTCGTTGAGGATGTTTATGTCCTTGATGAGTCCCGCGATGTGCAAGTCGGGCAAGCCGTGCTGTCGAGAGCCGATGAAGTCGCCGGGCCCGCGAAGTTTCAGGTCCTCGTCGGCAATTTTGAGGCCGTCGTTCGTTTGACAAATCGTGTGTAGGCGGCGCAGAGTGTCCTGATTTTTGTTGTCGGAAATTAAAATGCAGTAGGACTTGTGCTCGCCGCGACCGACCCTTCCGCGAAGTTGGTGTAGCTGCGACAAGCCAAAGCGCTCGGCGTTCTCGATGAGCATGACCACCGAGTTTGGCACGTCTACGCCGACCTCAATGACCGTCGTGGAGACCAGCACATCGAGCTCGTGCGCGGCAAAGGCACTCATGATGGAGTTTTTCTCGCGAGCGCTCATCTTGCCGTGCAGCAGGCCAATTTTGTAGTCCTTAAAGTGCTCCGTTTGAAGTTTTTTCGCATACTCCTGCGCCGAGAGCAATTCGGTGTCGCTTTCCTCGATCAGCGGGCAAACGACATAGGCTTGACGCCCCTCGTCGATGAGCTTCTTGATGAAATTATACGCACGCACGCGCTTGTCGCCGCTGACGCAAAAGGTATCGATTTTTTGGCGGCCGGGCGGCATCTCGTCAAGTACGGAGATATCTAAGTCGCCGTAAATTATCATCGCGAGCGTGCGCGGAATTGGCGTCGCGGACATGACAACCACGTGCGGCTCTTGCCCCTTGGAGACCAGCTTGGCGCGTTGAGCCACCCCGAAACGATGCTGCTCGTCCGTCACGATGAGGCCGAGCTTGTTGAAGTAGACGTCGTCCGACAAGAGCGCGTGCGTGCCGATGATAATGTCGATGGCGTTGACCTCGAGGTAGTCCTTGATGCGGCGCTTTTTGGCCTTTGGCGTGGAGCCGGTTAGAAGCTCAACACGGATGCCAACGGGCTCGAAAATACTTTTAAAGAAGCTAAAATGCTGTTCGGCCAAGATCTCCGTCGGCACCATGACGGCCGCCTGCATACCGGATTTGACCGCCGTGTGGCATAGCGCCGCGGCGACTGCAGTTTTACCTGAGCCGACGTCGCCCTGAATTAGCCGCTGCATCGAGGTCTCGGACATCATGTCGGAAATGCACTCGGCGACAGTTCGAGTTTGTGCGCCCGTCGGAGAGAACGGCAAAAACTTCCAAAATTCCTCAGAGAAGTCCGTCTCAACCTTGAAGCGGTTTGCCTTTCGGTTGTTTGCTTTTATTTGAGCTAATCCAAGTTGCAAGAGCAAAAGTTCCTCAAAGGTCAGGCGCGTGCGCGCTGCGTTGAGGCTGCCGTAGTCCCTCGGGAAATGGATGCTCTCGATCGCCTCTCGCAACCCGCACAGGCCAAATTTCTTGCGCAGAGAATGGGGGAGAGGGTCTCTTATGATTTCCGGCAGCATGAGGAGGGCCTGCTTCATTGCGGATTCGATTTGTCGTGAGGCGAGGCCTTGTGTTTGAGGGTAAATCGGCCGCATAGAGGTACATTCCTCGGCGGCGACAAAAGTAGGGGAGAGCATCTCAAAGTTGCCGTTATTCCGCTTGACGACGCCGTGAAAAAGATACTCGTTGCCGTTTTTTAAGAGCGCCTTGACATAGCGATTGTTGAAAAAAGTAATGTTTAAGCAGCTCGCCTCATCGTAGACGCGCACCTTGAAGAGGCTCATCCCGCGGCGAATGAAGTGCTCCGAGACGGGCGAAATGACCGTGGCCTTAACGCAACAAGGTGTATTTTCCGGAGCCTCGGCGACGTCAACAATGTTCGACCAATCCTCATAGGTACGCGGGTAAAAACGCAACAAGGCGCCAACCGTAGGCACTTTGAGCTTCTCGAACAAAGCCTTGCGCTTACTGCCGACACCTTTTAAAAATTGAATGTCTTGCTCAAACAACGATGCCATCGGCGGCACCTCCAGGGGCGAAATTTGTGAGAGTCTTAATCAAACGGGTGGGCGCCGCGAGGCGCCAAAGGCCCGCAGGGCCTTCGGCCGTCCCAGAGCTTAACGAAGTTGCGCTCTGGGACACAAAGAAAATAAAAATTATTTTCTTTGGCCTCGCGGACCCGGTGGAGCATCTAGACAAAAAGGAGCTTTCAAACAAGTAACTCACCAAATTTGAAGCTTTTTCAGGGACTGCCCTATAAAAGTAGCTGTTCATGATTTTTTGTGACCTGGTCAAATACAACTTCTGCTAAAAATCGCATTTGAGCAAGAAATTAAACTTACGTTTTGGGGAAAATTTCAGCATATGAACACTCAATTAAGGCCCCCTCTTTTTTTCACCCTTGCTCGCGCGATCGTATATAATGAAGTAACGATGTTCAAAAACTACCCAGCCACATTAAAGTTGACGGTGAAATGCTATGAATTGCTATTATCGACAAGGAAAATTAGCTCTGATTTTTATATTAGGTCTCACCATATCATATCTCGTTCCCACCCACTGTATAATAAAGCTGCTCGTTGTCATATCGATAATCCTGGCCATCTCGTTGATTCGTTGCTAATTTAAATTTAGGGGGTCTTTTTCATGAAAGTTGTTGTCGTTAAAAGCCCTAAAGTCCTTGGTTTTTTTCTGCGTAAGCTCTTCAAAATAAAAAAAGTCGAAGACTAACACAAAAAATAGCGGCCCCGCACTATACCGCGCGGGGCCGCCTCGCATCTAAAAAGATGCCGCAGCTGCAAAAATAAGGCACTCTAATTTGATTCCATAAAAAGATCAACAACATCTTTCTTAGGATTCATATGCTTTCTTCTTCTTGCTATTTCATCTGGAGTAAGGTATTCCGTAGATTCGCCTATTCCTTTTGCAACTATAGCCGCGGTATTAATGTTATCAAATGTTCTGTTGTCAGAGAAGGCATTTTCTCCAGAATTTTTAAGAACTGCCCATTTGCCATCTTTTGTTTGCCCAAGTGCTCCGCCTGAAACGCCGCCAAGCATCTCTTTTCCTAGCTTATTTTTCGCCATATAAACCAATCCTTTCTCTTGTTAAAATGTTTGTTTTTGCAGTTGCAATAAACAAATTACTTCCTATCGCGTACTGCGAAAACTAAGATAAACGCTTCATTAGCTCATCTACGTCTTTTAGCGAAACATAGTAAACATTATTTCCCGTTTGATCTAAGATTTCCATGAAGTTATCTTTACCATACTTATTTTCTGCCTCTATCCTGTATTGAGTCATTCTCGCATTATCTATCCTGTTTGTAACAGCTGTTCCTTTATCGCTTAAGTTATAATGAAAAGCAGCTAGCCCAGATAAATCGACACCTCCAGATACTCCTTTAAGTATATCTTTGTCCAATTTCTTATTTGCCATGTAAATCAATCCTTTCTCTTGTTAAAATATTTGTTTTTTGCAGCCACAAGCATATTATATGCAATTAACTTCGTTTTGTCAAGTTTTTTGTGCTTGTTGTTATCTGTTGTCAGCATCAATAAAGACTCACTTTTCATTTTCATCTTAGGTCTCACCATATCTCGTTCCAACCCGCTGTATAATAAAGCTACTCGTTGTCATATCGATAATCCTAGCAGTCTCGTTGATTCGTTGCTAATTTAAATTCAGGGGAGCTTTTTCATGAAAGTTGTTGTCGTTAAAAGCCCTAAAGTCCTTGTTTTTTTCTGCGCAAGCTCTTCAAAATAAAAAAAGCGGAGTACTGATCAAATAACTATATCGACGGATTTATTGAGATGAAAGGCCGCATAAAGGAACCTCGTTAAATCAATCATTTCGAGTGAGCGAGAAACACAGCAGTTTTTTCATCTAAATCTTGCAAACCAGTGGCCTTGTGGGAAGTGGTTACTTTCAATCAAATGCGTTTCTGATTCCTTTGATTCACACTTTTTTGTACTTGGTAGCTATTACCGTCCTTTTCTTTCTCTATATATCACGTTTGATTATTTAGAAAACGCCGCCCAAAAAATGCTATCGTAAAATTAGATAGAACTCCCAAAAAGTGCAAAAATCAAGGTTCTGGAACTCGATGATTTGTATGTGAATTTTAAAAAGCATCTAACTTTAGCCCGCAATTCAAAATAGCTCACTTGCCTTCAAGTTGGCGTGTATGATAAAAACAACTTGACTTTTGGTTGAATATGCGCTATAATAAAATCATCGAAACAAAAAGGAGGTGTTTTTTATGTTTAAGAAGTTCGCCGTATTGAGTCTTGCTGCTGTGTTGGTTGCAGGTGGTGCAGTTTATCGTGTTGCGGAGAAAAATAGCGATGGCGTCGTAGTTCTTAGAGCCGCTTAGTAAGCTTTATGAACTCAAAAAACTCAAGTCAGTAAAATCGTAATTTTCAAATTTACTCAAAAAACAGCTTAAAACTTTCAATTAAAGCAAATTCTGCTAAAATCGCAAATGTTCTTAACTTTTGATGATAAATGCATTGATATATAATCGCTGAAAGAAAAAGGAGGTGCCTTTATGTTAAAGAAGTTCGCAGTATTAAGCCTTGCCGCTCTGTTAGTTGCAGGTGGTGCAGTTTACCGTGTTGCTGAGCAAAACAGCGACGGTGTCGTGGTTCTTAGAGCTGCTTAATTAAAAGACAAAAAATAATATGTGTTAAAGACGACAAGATTGGCTAACTTTGAGCCATACGTCAAGCTACAAATTTTAATTATAAACAGCCGCGCGATATAGTGCGGCTGTTCTGCTTTTGGCTTGGCAAAGGGAGGCGCACTATACCGCGCGCCTCCCTACTTTTGTTTTGAGTTTTGTCTTACTCCTCGTCCGGCGTCAGCAAACCATAATCGCCATTTTTACGCCTGTAGACCACATTTATCTCGCCGTTATTCTGGTTCCTAAACATGTAGAACTGATGCCCGATCATGTTCATCTGAAGAATAGCCTCCTCGACGTCAAGCGGCTTTACCGGGAAATTCTTCACCTTAACGATTTCGTATTTTTCCTCAGCAGACTCATCAGCGGCGCCTTCATAGACGGGTAGATAGCTCTCTAAGGAGTCTTTCCTCAGCCTCTTGGCGAGCTTTGCCTTATGCTTTCTGAATTGCTTAGCAAGCGCCTCAACGACCTTGTCGAGCGCCTCGTTCATTTCTAGCATTGTAGACTCAGCGCGATAGAAATGCCCTTCATGCCGAATCGTCGCTTCAACGGTCTGCCGATTTTTCTCAACCGTTACCGTCACCTCAGCCGAGGCATTGCCGTCGAAGAGCTTGTCAAACTTCGAGAGCTTCTTCTCGGCCAAGTCCTTAAAGTTGTCGCGCAAATTTACTTTTCTTCCCGTGATCACAGTTTTCATTTTACATCCCCCTCAAAAATTAAGAATAGTTGAGCCAATCGAAAATATAAAACTAGCCCGCCTCACGCTAATGATATCACACTTTACAAAGAAATCCAAGGACTTGTCGAAAATTTATATAAATTACTCCGCGATAATCCCGTTGCAAACAACCAAACTCGGCTTTTTCATGACATCGAAGGGCGAGCCCTCAAAGACAATCAAGTCGGCATCCTTGCCGCAAGTTATCGAGCCGACCCTGTCCGCGATGCCACAAATCCTCGCTGCGTCTATGGTAATGGCTTTCAGCGCGGCTTCTGGGCTCATTCCGTCACGGATGGCAACCGCGGCGCACAAGCAAAGATATTGCACAGGCGTCTCCGGATGGTCCGTAATTAAGGCTACGTCCACACCCGCGCGCGCTAATATTCCGGGCGTGCTCGTCGACAAATTTATTAGCTCTGGCTTCGAACGGTCATTCAAAATCGGCCCAGATAAAATCCGCACACCCTCGCGCCTCAAGCGCTCCACAATGAGATGCCCCTCGGTGCCATGCACGATTACAAAGTCGAAGTCGAACTCCTTGGCTATCCGCATCGCGGTGAAGATGTCGTCCGCCCGATGCGCGTGAATGTGCGCCGGGATTTCTCTCCTTAGCAGTGGCAACAAGGCCTCACATTTCGCGTCGAACTCCGGCAAGTCATAGCTTGATGGGTCTTGTTCGGCCTTTGTGACGTCGTCGAGATATCGTTTGGCCTTGCTCAGCTGCTCCCGAATTATCGCCGCGGTCGCCATTCTAGTCATTGGAGCCTGGCTCTTTTCGTTGTAGACGGTCTTCGGGTTCTCGCCGAGGGCAAATTTAATCGCCACCGGTGCCTTCACAAGCATCTCGTCGACACAGGTGCCCATAGTTTTCATCGCGAGGAGCTGTCCGCCTATAGGATTTGCGCTTCCCGGCCCCGTGACGACCGTTGTAACCCCAGCCGCGAGCGCCTCGCGAAAGCACTTGTCCATGGGGTTTACCGCGTCAAGGCCGCGCATGTGCGGCGTGAGAGGATCGGTATATTCATTCCCGTCGCACCCCTCAAAGCCAAGCGAATCCTCGAAAATTCCAAGGTGCGTATGCGCGTCTATAAAGCCCGGATAAACGCTCTTTCCCGCCAGGTCAATTGTATTTTCATCCTGAAGATTTAACTCCGCCATATGGCCAAGCTTAGCAATTTTGAGCCCCTCGATTAAAATAAATCCAGTCTCGATTACGCCGGCGTCCATGGTGTATATTTTCGCGTTCGTTAACAACATCGTGAAAGTCTCCTTTTAAGAAAAAAAGACCGATAAAACCGATCTTTTTAAAGCAATATGAATTAGCGTTTGGGAGAGCCCTAATCAAACCGATTGGCGCCGCGAGGCGCCGAAGGCCCAAAGGGCCTTCGGCCATACAAGAGCGCAACGTTGTTGGGCTCTTGTATACAACGAAAATAAATATTATTTTCGTTGGCCT
>JAZQJR010000184.1:0-2629 GCA_045541715.1 Acutalibacteraceae bacterium | reverse complement strand
GGGCCCTCCGGCCAGCCCAGCGCTCAACTATGTTGGGCGCTGCGCCACAAAGAAAATATTATTTTCTTTAGCCTCGCGGCTGGAGCGGCTAAGCCAAATGAACGTTCTCAAATAGAACACACCTTAAGTTCCCTCAAAGACACTCGCAAGCACGTTCCCGAGCAAAGTTCCGGTAAGGACCGCTTCGTTTAGGGTGTTAACGTCGGTGCCGACCTCGATGAGGAGCGAGGAGTGGGTCTTATTCATGTTGTACTTGACGGGCCCGAAGAACATCGCCCGGGTCATGCCGGGATATAAAGTTTCTGCGGCTTTTTGCAGGCGAAGTGCGAAGCGCAGATTGTATTCCCAGTCGGGGAATCCCATACTTCCGTCCAGGTCGCACCCGGCCATTATCATGATTTGCGCGGCCTTTTTGTCGCCAACTCTAAAGGTCGGCTTGATTTTTCCGTGTTCATTGTTGCCGACGGTATCGCGATGTATGTCAATCGTAACTTGAATGGACGGGTGCTCAGCTAGGTTTCTGTCTACCGTCTGAGCGCTCCTCTTGTATGAGCCGTTAAAACTGGGGAAGTCGTGGCAGGTTGTGTCGTGAATCACGCCGATGCCGGCCCTTTGGAGACTGTCGCAGATGGCCCTGCCGACCCGCACCACGCTGTGGCGTTTGTCCTCGGTGCGCGGGTAGAAGCTCTCGTAGAAAAAGCCCTGGTCCTTGTCCATGTAGGACTCGCAGGTGTGTGTGTGGTAGATCAAAACTTGCGGCGAGCCGTCTTTTTTTATGCCTAAATCAGGCTTTTTCGCGAGCTCTTCCGCGATGTTCAGCTCTATGCCAGACTTGTTGTTGACGTAAAAATTCTCAAATTTAATGCCGGTGGCGCCAAAGCGGCTCTCCAAAATTTTGAATGTTTTTTCGCCCTCACCGTGAGGTATTTCAAAGTCGGCAATATCTTGGTTGTCGTCGCTCAAGGGCGGCAACTCAGCACTTTCGGCGTCGTTCATGGTTTCGGTAGTAGTTGTTTCCGCAGATTTCGCTTGCTGCGAGCCAAAGTTTATAATCTTATTCGGGTCAATATCCTTCGCGTCAATTTGGGGCGCAAGGTTGTCCGCGCTGCCTTGGCACATAATAAAACTCATCGAGAGCACCTCGAAAAAGCTGAGGTTGTCGCGAAAAAACTCATATGTGCGAATGGCGAGGCAAGTGCAGCAAATGGCCGCAGAAATCGTCGACAAAAAATATAGGACAAAATTTTTGCACTTTTTCCCATCAATCAACATCCTTTTACCTCCAGCGTCCTGCGGAATTTTTGCCTTTAGTAAAATTATGCGATTGTCTATATTTTTATGCTCGCATGCATCAGCGCTAGCCGCCGCGGCCGCGAGGCCAAAGAAAATAATATTTTCTTTGTGGCCCAACGCTCAACTTTGTTGAGCGTTGGGCTGGCCGAAGGCCCGTAGGGCCTTCGGCGCCTCGCGGCGCCCATGGGTTAGATCAAACCACTCCCCCAAGCAAGATAAGGTTACCTCGAAAAGAGACCTATATACCTACACCAACGCCATGATTTCCTCAACGGAGAAGTTTGGCTGAAGGGCGCCGTTTATCGACATCGCCAGCAATTTTGACGCGCGCTCGATAAGCAAGTCGATTTCCCTTGGCGTTACCATCATTGGCTCGCCGCGCGGTTGAGTTTTTCTCGAGAGTTTTTCTTCGTTGCAAGTGTGACCATCCGCATTGAGTAGGTCTCGTGCCATAGTTTTGGCGTCAACCACCGTGGGCACGCCAATTCCGAGAACCGGGATGCCCATGGTCTCTTGATTCAGGCCGGGTCGCGCGTTGCCGACCCCAGAGCCAGGCGAAATTCCCGTGTTGCAAATCTGAATCGTCGTTCCAAGGCGGCTCGTTTCCATCGAGGCAAGCGCATCGATGACAATTAAGGCTGCCGGCTTTATTTTTTTCACGATACTTTGGACGACCTCACTGACCTCGATTCCAGTTTGACCAAGAACTCCAGGCGCAATTGCAGCCACCGAACGCAAGGCTTCCAGCCCCGTGGAGCGCGCGACTTCGCCGGTTATGTGCCTCGTTGCCAGGATAGATTGGATGGTCTTTGGCCCCAACGCATCTGGAGTGATGGCCTCGTTGCCCAACCCGACCACGAAAATAGTGCCTTCCCGAGGCAGCAAGTATCGTATTTGCTTTGCAATGACTTCAACTTTATCGTCGACGTCTTGAAAGTTGTCCGTAAAGCTCGGCGCCTCAATCGTGACGTACTCGCCCTTTGGCTTACCCAATTTCTTTGCAACATTATCGTCGTCAATTGTTATGTGTGTTATTTCTAGCTCACTCACTTGCCGCTTTCTTTGAGTTATACCACCTTCCTGCCGCTCCAAAAGTTGCACAGCTTCCAACGCTAAGTCAGTCCGAAAGTCCATATCACCCGCTCCTTTGCTTTTTGCGATTAGTATGAAGTCGGATCGTAGCCATGTCGTTCTGTGAGCCAAGGAGTTGTCAGTGAGTCTTGTCTTCCTAAGACCGCTTGGCCTCCGACTTCGCTCCAAAAGTTGCACAGCTTCCAACGCTAAGTCAGTCCGAAAGTCCATATCACCCGCTCCTTTGCTTTTTGCGATTAGTATG
>JAZQJR010000183.1:0-7054 GCA_045541715.1 Acutalibacteraceae bacterium | reverse complement strand
TGAGAACCACAAAGGAAACTTAACGGCATACCCTGCAAATTTATCCTCGTTATTTAAGAACAAATCATACAGCAAAAAGAAGCTAATAGATAGTAAAATTAGCAGTAAAACAGTGCTCCTACCCAGCGGCAATATAGTTGCTTCATTTGATCTCCTACGAAAAAGCAAACGGCTAAAACACAGACAAAAAAGGGCAAACGTCAATATGATTAAAGACATTGAAACTACATATGCATGTAAGTTTCTTCTGTTTGCCGTACTAAAATAATAGAGTGTATCTTCCGGCTTCGAGTTAGTAACTAAATGCAAAAAATATAATCCTGGACATAGCGCAATTAAGCCAAAAATAGTAAACAACATTTTTACATCGATAAACACACGTCTATTCATAAATTTTGCACCTCTGTTATTTGAATTTTACATTTTAGGAAACCAAATCTCCGCACATTACTTCTCGCCAAAAAGGTCTGCTAAAATCTCCTCAACGCTTTTCTCAAAGTAACCATCTGGGTCAGTCAGTACACCGGTTCCATCTACTGCCCATCTCATTTGTGAGTATTTCGTCAAATAATCCTCATTTCGGCTAAACTTAGGATACTTCTCAGCCCACTCCGGATAGTACTTTGTCATGTAGCGCGTTGCTAACTTTATCGCCATGCCATCCTCGTTGCCATCAGGAGTCGTCGTTCCGTTAATTTGCACACCTTGAGGCGAGCTATGCACAAATACAACGCTTCCATCTTCGCACTGACCAATGCAAATCCACACATGCCCTGGCCCACTCATGATGTCGCCAGCCTTGTAGTCAGTAACTTCGCGCTTGTCCTTGAACGAGCCAAATCCACGGTTTGCAAACTCACGGGCCATCTTCGTCGATGGCATAACGAAGCCCTCTTTGCCGTTTTCGCTGTTAAAGACGTTGTAAAGCGTCCAACCAACAAAGCCAGAACAGTCAAGGCCCTTGTTGATCTGATACTCGAAGTTGTGGAAATCATAATCGGCATCCTGCTGCTTTGTAAAGGGCTCCCATTCCGGCATCAAACCTATATGCGTTGAACCCTCACCAGAGCCAGTATCTTCTTCGTTCCAGCCGCCGCCCCATATGTACATGGTCTTTCCGACGGGTTCTTTCGCCGTGACAAGCAAGTTTTTGACGGTCTTTACGCCAGGTTGCGGCTTTGGAGCCTCAGCAAAGGCTAACATATTACCTCCAAGTAAAAAGAATAAGCTCATAAAAACACTTACAAATTTTTTCATACGGATTTTTATTGCTAATATTCTCCTAATAAATTTAATTTTTTCCATTCACGTTTTCTTTCGTTGCGGCTATTTTTGCCTCTGGCTTTTCCTCTGGCTCAAGTCTCCGATGCTTTTCCAGGCCTTTTTTTACGTCTGCGCGGAAGTCATCCATATCCTTGTCGTAGAACTTCCACCAGTGCATAACATCCTGATGGTTGCTAGCAATGCCCAAATCATGCGCCTCGCAGTGGCAAACAATATCTTTCTCGGTCAAGCCAAATTGTCTGCACAGAAGCACACACAACTTAACGGCGTTGTCGTAGGCCTTCTCGAAGTACTCGCGCGTACCGTCAACGTCGATTTCAATAATCGCATCGTGTGCCTCGTTGTAGACAAGACCCGCGGGCTCGCAAATCTCGAAGCCGATGTGGGTATTGTTAGCCTTGCCTCCCGCGTGCCAGCCCCTGTGATTCCACGGCAGGTATTGTTGCACGCCCTTGTCATCCAAGAACGCATGCACGCAAACCTCGCGCTCCGCCTCGCCCTTCTCATAGGAGGTATTCCACGGCTCATACCAAGAATCGGCCATTCTGCCCGGAGTTGCCGTCGAATGCACAACGATGCCCTTGACCTCGATCGTCCGATCCTCTCTGAAGCAGTCGTTCCGCACCATAAACTTGGGCGTAATCGGCAAGTCGCTGCCCTTTAGGATAGCTTCACTCAAAACAGCAAGGCCGTCATATTTTTCGTTGGCCGCAACCGCCGGAATTATCTTTTCGTTGAGCATATTAAGAGTATCTTTGTCGAGTTTTGCTAGGAATTTTTTGCGGACAACCGGATCTTTTTTCACTTCCTCGAGGAGTAGCTTTAAGTTCGCACCGTCCAGGCTATCGATGTTCTTTAAAATGTTCGTCGACGAAATCGAGGCATCGCCCGTAGAAGATGAGCCTAATTTTTTGTTTATTACGCTTGTCATTTCAGCATCCAGCTTGCTATGTAGGCGTTTTCTTAGCTCGCTGTCGCTATTGATTTCCTGATACAACGAAGAAAATTCCTCTTTAGTCAATGAGCTAGCAGCCCTTTTTACGAGCGCAAGGTCTAATTTGTCCAGCTTCTGTAAAAGTTCTTTCTTGCTGAACATTTTTCTTTTTGATAAATTTTGATTTGTGGCAACTTTATTTGCGCGTACATCCGGTTTTGTGGTATCCGCCGCCGACGCAGATACAGCCAGCGCCATGGCCAACATTATGCCGCCCAGGCCAAGCGATAAAAGTTTCCTCATGTTGTTCATTGCTCAATGTCCTTTCCAAAAGTAAATTATTTTAATTTTTATAAAAATCCTCGACAAAGCGATAAAGCTCATCGTAGCTGACGATTTTGGATTCCTTGCCCTGCCGCAAGACAACCTCAACTTGATTGTTCTCCACGTTGCGCTTGCTAACGATAATTCTCAGCGGTACACCGAGTAAATCTGCATCAGCAAACTGCGCACCAGCGGATAAATTCCTGTCGTCAAGCAAAACCTCATAGTGAGAACTCAGCGTATTATACAGCTCAATCGCACGCTCCTTGACCTCGTCCTTGTTAAAGTTCAGCGCGCAAATTTGAATTTGCCAAGGCGCTACGCTCTTAGGCCAAATCGGGCCAAAGTCGTCATGGGAAGCCTCCACGATGCCCGCGATGAGGCGCCCGATGCCGATGCCGTAGCAGCCCATAATCGGCGTGTTTTGCGCGCCGTCCTGGTCGACGTAGCGCATACCCATGCTCTCGGTGTACTTGGTGCCCAGCTTGAAAATGTTGCCCATCTCGATGCCGCGCTCAATTTTCAGCGGCTGGCCGCAAACAGGGCACCTTTGCCCCGCCTTAACCTTCGACACATCCGCGAAATCGAATTTGCCATGGAGGTCTCGCGAAATGCTAAAGCACGTGACGTGATAGTCGGCCTTGTTCGCGCCAGCAACCATGTTAGCAGCACCCTCGAGCGACTTGTCAAAAATGATCGTAAATTTGCTCAAAAGCTCATCACTAGGCCCAATGAAGCCTTTGCACAAGCCCACCTCGCTCAGCTCTGTCAGCTCGCTTACCTCAGTTTTCAGCAAGTTGCGCAACTTGGCCTCGTTGACGTGCAAATCGCCACGAATAAAGACGATGACCGGCCTTTCGGAACCTTCTGCACGGTAGGCAATCGCTTTTATTATTTTGTCCTCGCTCACGCTGAAAAATTTCGCTAGCTCCTCAATGGAAGCAACACCCGGCGTATGAACGAGAGTCTGCGTTTCTTCGCCGATGCTTTTTTCAAGCTTGTCGTGCTGCGCAGTCGCAACTTCCATGTTGGCCTTGTAGCCGCACTCGTCGCAAATGACGATGGAATCCTCGCCGGCCTCGCAGAGCAGCATAAACTCGTGCGCACCGGTGCCACCCATCATGCCCGTGTCGGAGTTAATCGACGCGACATTCAAGCCCACGCGTGCAAAAATTCGCTCATAGGCCACATGCACCTCGTCGTAGCAGCGGTCAAGGTCCTCGACCGAGGTGTGAAATGAATAGGCATCCTTCATCGTAAACTCGCGTACACGGATCAATCCACCACGAGCGCGCGGCTCATCGCGAAATTTTGTCTGAATTTGATATACTATGAACGGATAATCCAGGTAAGATTTGGCCTCGGAGCGCGCCAAATGAACAGCGGCTTCCTCGTGCGTCATAGAGAGGACCATGTCTCTGCCGGCGCGGTCCTCTATGCGCAAAAGCTCACTGCCAACGCTCTCAAATCGGCCGGACTCTTTCCACAACTCAGCCGGCACCACCACCGGCAAAAAGACCTCTTGCCCGCCAACTTTATCCATCTCTTTTCGAATAATCTTTTCTATTTTCTGCTGCACCCTCACGCAAGGCGTCAAAAGTGAGTAAATCCCGCTTCCAATCGGCCTTATGTAGCCTCCACGCAACAAAAAAATATGGCTCACCAAGCTTGCCTCAGCTGGCTTCGCCCTCAGTCGTTCACCGAATAAATTGCTCATCCGCATAGTAAAATTTTCCCCTTGAGTAGTATCTTTGATATTATACCATTTTTGAGGAAAATTTTCAAGTTAAAGGCACCGTTAGAATGTATAACTAATAGCTAACCTGTTGCCAGCTACGTATCCCAAATTAGGCATTAGACCTCTTGCGAAATTAACAAGAGTGTTCAAAATTTCAAATGCCAGCAACCAAAAAACGTAGAGAAAAGCGTTTTCTTAGGTTGTGATAGTGTTCTGAAAGAATCCGAAAGCGCTTAACTAAGGCGATCACATACTCAACGGCAATACGTTTTCTTGGGATATTTCTGTTCTGTTTTTGGTCTCGCTTCGATAAATGATGTTTTTGGGTAGACTTTTTTGGCAAAACGGAATTCTCGTGCAACTTGCAAGTCCTTGATAGCTGCTATCTGCCGTTAGTTATGCTCCTGAATTATTCGCTATTTTTTCATGTTTCATGCTGCATGTTTATTTTAGCAAGAGGTCTATTACGTAAATTCTTTTTTTCTCAGTGTTTTGGCATATTTCCGAATCCAACAACACAGGCACATATTTTTTCGATTCCCAGAATTTGGCCGACTGCTCGGCCACTATTTCACTCAAAATATAATTTTCTCGCCTGCTTCTTGGTTTCTTCGCTATGGCCTCTCTTTTTGCTTTCCTGGGTGTAATATTTTCCGCATATTTTGCATTTGTACTTTTGGGTTCCCGCCTTTGTTTCGTCATTACATGCTTTACATTTCATGGAAATAGTATATCATAAATGCTTCTATAGGTCACTCCCCAAAGAAAACGTTCCGTCCTTAATCGACGTGTCTTCTACCCACCGAATTCCTCTATAAATGCTACTTTCTGCAACATCATAGCTGGCTGCAATGTAAGCATAAGTGCGCTATTCTCGCGGATACTCCAGTGTCGAGAACAGCAAATCTTCTATACTCAGTTTTTGATGTCGCCCTCTTCGTTGATGCTTTGATGCGTATCCTTTCTTCAAGATTTCTACCATTTTTTCAAACGTACTTCGCTTTACTCCTGTATTTCTCCGGAATTTTGCTCCTGAATAATTCGCTATTTTTTCATACTTCATGTCTTATATTTTACTCTGCATGTTTATTTTCGCAAGAGGTCTATTATATCACATTCAATTAGTTAAGAAACACCACCAAAAATGTTGCATCTTTTGTTGCGGCAGTTCAAATTAGATGTATCGCTCTTTGGCTAAAAATTTATTGATGACACGGTATGATTATTGCGTGAATCTTTTATGAATATAAGCAGCTTTTGTGCGAAAAATAAAACATAACCATCAGTTACGAGATATTAGCAGATGGTGCTTACCTGATTTCAAGTAAACGTTTAGCAATTCGAATATTTTAGCCCCTTGTAAGAATATACTTTTTTGTATAACAAAGTGGAGTGCCCCTTTTGAAAGTTTCTTCTAACTAGCCGCCGCGGCCGCGAGGCCAAAGAAAATAATATTTTCTTTGTGGCCCGGAACTCAACTTCGTTGAGCTCCGGGCTGGCCTAAGGCCCTACGGGCCTTCGGCGCCTCGCGGCGCGGCTTGATGCAGCTAAAAAGGGCACTCCCATCAAATAAAGGAAAATGGTGATGACGTGCTAAATTACATCTGGGGAGTTATGATTATCGTCAGTATAGCGTGCGCGATTTGCACGGGAAATATCGAGGCCCTGTCCGCATCCATCATGTCTGGTGCCACCAACGCAACAAACCTTATCATCTCGATGCTCGGCATGATGGCCTTGTGGACGGGCCTATTAAAAATCGCTGACCAAGGCGGCCTTACATATTTACTTGCAAAGCTGTTCAAACCTATCCTCAAGCGTCTCTTTAATGACCTCCCAGAAGACGGGCCAGCGATGCGTGCAATCTGCATGAACATCACGGCGAATATCCTTGGCCTAGGCAACGCCGCTACACCGCTAGGCATCTCCGCGATGAAGGAAATGAGCAAGAAAAATAAAAAGCCAGGCGTTGCCACCCGCAGCATGATTATCTTCACGGTAATGAACACGGCGTCCATCCAGCTTATCCCCACAATGACGGCCATTTTGCGCCAAAAATACGGCTCGACTTCCCCATTCGACGTTGTCCCAGCGATTTGGATTGCCTCCACAACAGCCCTCATCGTGGGAATAATCCTGGCCAAAGTCCTCGAAAAGTAGGTGTCCGCGTGAACTCTTTCAGCTTTTACATAATGCCGTGCATCATCGGGTTTATCATCCTGTTCGGCTTCGCCAAGAAAGTTCCGATTTTTGATAGTTTTCTTGCTGGTGCCAAGGAAGGCCTCGAGACAACCGTTTCCATCGCGCCATCACTCATTGGTCTAATCGTTGCCGTCGCGATGCTTCGCGCCTCCGGCGCCTTTGACATCATCACATACCTGCTCGCGCCCATCGGCAACTTAATCGCCATCCCGAAGGAGACCATCCCACTCATGTTGCTTCGGCCTATTTCTGGCAGTGGCGCTCTGGCTCTTGTCGACTCAATCTTTAAGTCCTGCGGCCCAGACAGCTTTCCTGGGCGCGTTGCCTCCGTGATGATGGGCTCGACCGAGACGACCTTCTACGCCATCGCGGTGTACTTCGGCGCCGCCGGAGTGAAAAACACGCGCCACACCATCCCGGCCGCCCTCACCGCCGACTTCACCAGCTTCATCATGTCCGTGCTCATGGTGCATCTTCTGTTCCGGTAGAGGGGAACGCCTTAATCAAGCAGTGGGGCGCCGCGAGGCGCCGAAGGCCCGCAGGGCCTTCGGCCAGCTCATAGCTCAACAAAG
>JAZQJR010000182.1:0-1594 GCA_045541715.1 Acutalibacteraceae bacterium | reverse complement strand
ATCGCGTAAAATCTGTTTTTTTCTCTCGACAAAGCTGTACAGCTCATCCATTTCAATGACGTTAACCAGCGTATTTGGAGTCTCTTTGGGCTCAATATTTTTCGCATACTTTCGAATCCAATACAGGCACATATTTTTACCAATCCCCAAAATTCTAGCGACAGCTCGGCCACTATTTCCCTCCAAATATAATTTTATTGCCTGATTCTTGGTTTCTTCGCTATGGCCTTTCTTTTTTGCTTTCCTGGATGTAAGATTTTCCGCATATTTTGCATTTGTACTTTTGGGTTCCCGCCTTTGTTTTTCCAGCTTTTATTTGATTTGTTTCGTCGTTACATGCTTTACATTTCATAAATCTAGTATATCATAAATGTTTTTATAGCGCACTCCCCTTTCACCGTTGAACTTGCAAGGCTTTTCTGTTTGTGTTATAATAAATTGCGTTATTTGTGTTTTGCGGGAAAGAGGTGACGATATGCGCGAAGGACTACATCCGGCTTATAATAAGACGACGATCGCTTGTGCGTGTGGCAATGTGATCGATACGGCGTCGACTAAGGCAAATATCAAGGTGGAGATTTGTTCAAAATGCCATCCGTTTTTCACGGGTAAACAAAAACTTGTTGATACCGGTGGGCGTGTTGACAGATTTAATAGGCGCTTCGGCAAGAAAGACTAGTCGTGCTGGGTAAATCTGGCGGTGCAGTAATGCACCGCTTGTCGTTGTTTTTGCGTTTAGGTGAGACTTTAGTGGAGGAGCGCTAAAGTAATGAGATTAACTCCTAGTCTATACAAATTAAGTGCCGTTGAGTTAGCACCACGACTTCTTGGACTGAAACTTTGCCGCAGGCTGAATGACAAAATAATTAAGCTCAGAATAACCGAGACGGAGGCCTACTTCGGTGCGGATGATACCGCTTGCCATGCGCATAAGGGTAAAACCGAGCGCACCAAAACTTTGTACGAGGCCGGCGGCGTTGCGTATGTTTATTTGTGCTACGGCATTCACAACTTGTTGAACATTGTGAGCGGCGAAAAAGACTTTCCTCAAGCGGTGTTAATTCGCGGCGTGGAGGGCTTTGCTGGGCCGGGCAAGCTGACTAAAGCCCTTAAAATTGATAGAACTCTTAATGGCGAAAATTTGATGGCCTCAGAGCAACTTTGGATCGAGGACGATGGCGTTCGGTTTGAGTATAAAACTGCCAAACGAGTAGGAATCGATTATGCAACGCCTGAGTATAGAGATAAACTTTGGCGTTTTGTGAGAAATGAGTGCTCGGATGGAAGAAACTAGGGATGCCCTAACCGAGAGCATCGGCGCGCCGCGAGGCGCCGAAGGCCCACAGGGCCTTCGGCCATCCGATAGCTCAACAAAGTTGAGCTATCGGACGCAACGAAAAAATATATTTTTTCGTTGGCCCCGCGGCCAGAGCAGACTAGCCAAAAAGAAAGATCTCAAAAAGAGCACTCTAGCCATTAGTTGTGAGCGAGAAATTTACTGCGTTAAGGGGAGTTTTGCATTGTGTGTGACTCTTATATAACCGTAGAAAAAAGTGCCATCAGTGAGTTCGTCGAGAAAAAGTCTAAGTTTATC
>JAZQJR010000181.1:0-6372 GCA_045541715.1 Acutalibacteraceae bacterium | reverse complement strand
ATCTACCGGCGATTACGAACAAAACTATGCACGAACATCTACCGGCGATTACGAACAAAACTATGCGCGGACATCTACCGGCGATTACGACCAAAACTATGCGCGGACATCTACCGGCGATTACGACCAAAACTATGCACGAACATCTACCGGCGATTACGAACAAAACTATGCACGAACATCTACCGGCGATTACGAACAAAACTATGCGCGGACATCTACCGGCGATTACGACCAAAACTATGCACGAACATCTACCGGCGATTACGAACAAAACTATGCGCGAACATCTACCGGCGATTACGACCAAAACTATGCGCGGACATCTACCGGCGATTACGAACAAAACTATGCACGAACATCTACCGGCGATTACGACCAAAACTATGCACGAACATCTACCGGCGATTACGAACAAAACTATGCGCGGACATCTACCGGCGATTACGAACAAAACTATGCGCGAACATCTACCGGCGATTACGACCAAAACTATGCGCGGACATCTACCGGCGATTACGACCAAAACTATGCACGAACATCTACTGGCGATTACGAACAAAACTATGCACGAACATCTGCTGAGGATTACGAGGCCAACTATGGGAAGACGCCAGTCGACTTCGGATCTGGCGCGGCCGCGGGTGGTGATGGAGGACAACCTGTTTTGAGTCAATCACCGCAAACGACTAATAGCATACCTGTGGGCGCACCTATGTTTAATCAAACCCACACCACACAAGGAAATTCTACCTTAAATGCAACGCAAAATAACACCGACTCGAATACTACACAAGGACGTTCTAGCTCTACGTCAAATGACGGACCTAAGCTTAAAGATGATCTGATGAAGTTTGCTGCTGGAATGGCTATCGGATTGCCAACTATTGCGGCTATTACTGGCACTATCGCTGCAGGTTCGAGTGGAGATAAAGCACAGCAAAACGCAAGCAAGACAAAAGAAATTACAGCAAAAACTAAAGAGAAAAAATCGACAAAGGAAGCAAAAAAAGAAGAAAGCGACTTTATGCGTCTCTTCATGGAGAACCTTCAGAAGAATAGTCCGGAGGCTAGCCAGTATTTAAACTCACTTAAAAATGAGTGAGAAAGAATAAATCTATTTTAATTAAAGGAGGGCATTGATATGTCTAAGGGAAATGTGGATAAGTTTTTGGGTTTGATGCAAAAGGACGAGGGCTTGGCGAGGAAAATGGCTGCGTGTCTCTACAAGCTAGAAACAAGTAGCGGCCAAACAGAGGGCTCGGGCGACTTCATCGCGAGGGAGATAGTTCCGCTTGCGAAGGAGTATGGCCTTGAGTTTACGGCGCAGGATTTTCTCGACTACACGGAAGAAGCTAAAGCAAAGGCTGGCTTGACTACCGAAGATTTAGCTGAAGTCTCCGGCGGAAAGGGCGGCGTGCGTGCCGCCCTCATGGGAACTTTGGCGCTGTTAGGCGTGGCGGCGGCACCGGCTGCAATGGACATGGTCTCCGGCGGCGAGGTCAGCCCGTTCTCCATGGTGGCCAGCGCTGCGACGCCGCTGACTGAAGAGCAGAAAGCTGAATTAGAGTTAGTTCTTGCTGGTCTAGAGTATCTTAATAAGGAGTTTGACTCATCAGGCTTAATAGATGAGGATGGGGGAGAGGCGCTATACGAAAAAATACTTACACTTATAGAGGAGGTTGAGGGCGTTATCAGCAACGAAGAGGATGAAGAGGTAGATGTAGATGTGGCTGCCTTGATCTCAGAGGTATCTAATCTTGTGGCTGAGCTCAAGAGCGAAGGGTTAAAAAGCGAGTGGTGGTCAGCTAAAGATAAAATAGATGAGGTAGTCACAGAGCTGGCTCAGTATCTAGATGAAGGGCTAATCTTCTCCAAAGATGCTACTAACATAAAAGAAAACTTAGTGGCTCTGAAAACGAGCTTAACCGAAAAAAATTTAACGTCCAAAAAGCTAAAAGAAATAAAACAGCGTGCCGAGGACTTTCAAGAGAAGCTATATGATGCACCATCGCCAAAGAAGATTGTTAAAAAGTTAAAGTCAGAAAAAGAAGAATTGGCTAAAAAAATTGGGAAAGAAATAACCTCATTGAAAGAAAAAAACAACACCGCGACTAACGATGCAATTTGGGACCTCGAATGGCTAAAATCACGGCTTGAAACAGAGGTAGAAGACTTAACGGCAGAGAATGTGTTGGATAAAGAGAAAATCGTTAAAGAAGTAAAGAATGAGTTTGGCGAAATATCTAAAAAAATAGACACTGTTATTAACCTTAACTTTGACATTCAACAAACAAAAACAGAATTTTTGAATCAATTGGATCTTATTAAAAAGCAACGTGAGATGCAAAAAATAACGGACCGTACTGAGGACAAGCAGAAAATAAATGATATCAAACAGCGTATTAACAAACTTGGTAAAGGTATTACTTATAACACTGTAGAGGAGAAAACAACAGAATTAACAACACTACAGCGTGAAGTAAATTCTCTGCAAAACGATACGATGGATTTTGAAGCAAACTGGTCTACGCACGTGACAAAGCCTAAAAAGAACATCGGCGAAATGCTGACTATCTTAAAAACTGCAGCTAAAAAAGCTAAAGATCAAGCGGTCGTAGATGAAATTGAAAAGCTGGAAAAAGATCTAGCTACAGTTCCTGAAAAAGGGCCAAGATCTCAAAAAGATCTTGAAGAAAGAGCCACGAAACTTAAAAATATAAAGGAAAGCATACCGCAGATAAAGGCGATACTGAATAAGGCCACTACGCTGAAAAATATAGCTGAGCAAGTTAATGCTGACTTTGCTGAAGTTTTTGACAATATAATAAAAGAAATCGAAGCTGCTGACAGCGCGGAGAAGGTTGTCTCCGCGGCTAATAAGCTGATAAGCAAGGAAAATGAGTTTAGAAACCTAATGCGAACAAAAATAAATGAAGCGAACAAAATGGCGCCTATTCTGTATGAAACAGCAGAAAACTTTGGTTTGAATCAACTTAAAGGCAATCTTGTGGATTTAATAGACACCTTTGAGAACTTCAACTATGCTGGCGCACCAATTGCTGAGCTCTATAAAGTATACCAAGAGGTCGAGACTGTTAATATCACTGAAAATGAGCTGAAGAACTACCTTGGCAAGCAAATAGACGACCTAAAAGAGCAAGCAAACGATCTGAAGGACCAAGCTAATGGCGTTGATGACGATCTCGAAAAGAGTTTTGAAGAAACAGCAAATAGATTGCAGGACGAGAAAGAAAATCTTTTGAAAGATTTATTTTACGCAACAAAGACAATTACGAGTGCTAGGGAAAGTTTAGCCGAGCGCCAAGGCGACTTGATGCCAAAGCTAGCCCTTATGAACCAGATAGACCAGCTGATAAAACAAGCAAAAGAGCTTCAAGAACAAGCTGAGGGTGTTGATGATATTAAAAATTTAATCGCCGAAATGATTGCCACTTTGCAAAATTATAAAGAAAACCTTGGAGCACAAGCTCATGAGTACATAGAATATATGCTGGATCAACAAAAACAAAACATGGAGACCTTTTCGAGCAAGCTAGCCCTTAAGAAGCAAATAGCCACACTAAAAGAGCAAGCCACCACGCTGCAAGACGTGGCAACCGGCGTGGATAACACTTTAGCTGAGAACTTCAATAAGTTTATTGAGAGATTAAACGGATTAAAGCTAACAGACGATTTGCAGAAAATTACCACTGGCTTTAATCAAGTTAAAGACTTAGTAAATGAGCGCGTGCAGGAGCTTGCGCAAAAGCTAGCCCTGAAGAACCAAATAGCCGCACTAAAAGAGCAAGCCACCAAGCTGAAAAACAGGGCAACCGGCGTGGATGACACTTTAACTGCTAAATTTGATGAGTGCTTGAATAAGCTGGCTCTCATAAATCTTGGCAACAATCTTGAGGAAATTACCGACGATTTTAATTCTATTAAAGATGATGTAGGTATTGCTGCTCGCAACCTTGCTTTGAAACTTTCCACCCTTGAAGAGGTGCGTACGTTATTGACTATTGATTCAATGGGCGCGGAGATACAAGAGGAGCTACAGAATCTTGAAGAATACATAGATGAAGACCTTACTTATCTTTATGTTGGTGTTGATCCGGACACAGGTGAAAAGAAAGATTTCTATGACTATTATGTTGATATCCCTGATGAGCTACTTGATGTTTTTGACAAGTTAACAGCCGTGAAGACCAAGATAGCAAACAAGCTGCTAGAATGGCACAAACTCTTGAGCGATTACCATCACGAAGGCTACCACAAAGAGGGCGTTAATGCCGACGATATTAATTTTAACTTAGAACAGTTAAATATGTTGGCAAATTCAATGATTACAGGGGCAGACGGGACTCAGTTAAATGAAGAAACCTTAAAATTCGCCACAGAGTTGGCTCAAGGAATTGCCGAAAACTTTAATATAAATGATGCCGCACAAGGCATAAAAGCGGAGATAGATGAACTTTTGCAAAATGAAATAATAGACAACGACGTAAAAGCAAAACTAAACAAAATAAAAAATACACTAGGATTGCGGAGTAACGCGACAAAGCTCTTCACCGCCATAGCAAATATACATGACATAAAAATAGATATGGCAAACAAGCTGCTAAAACGGCACGAAGTCTTGAGCGAGTACCATAACAAAGGCTACCACAAAGAGGGCGTTAATGCCGACGACATTAAGTTTAACTTAGAACAGTTAAATACGTTGGCAAATTCAATGATTACAGGGGCAAACGGGACTCAGTTAAATGAAGAAACCCTAAAATTCGCCACAGAGTTGGCTCAAGGAATTGCCGGAAACTTACGTACTGATATCGCTGACGTTATTAATCGCGTAAAAAACTACAACGGCTTCGGTGCGCTGGACATAACCGCTGGTACGCAAGCGAACACTCTTGCGACATTCTTGAGGAAAAAAATTAATATCGTTGACGACTTAAAGTTTGTCGATAATCAAACGCGTGCAAAACTTGCAACAGACATAAAGCATATCTTTGACCAAATTAAAATCGATCAGACAACAGGTAAGTATTATTTGCCTGGCTTCTACAATCAATTAGGTGCCGTTAACTACAAGGACTTGAGGCTAATTTGCGACGCATATGATGTTGTTGCAGACGACTTTGAAGAGAGAGTTTCTTATACGCCATTTGTTGAAGGTACGACAGAAACAACTAACGGATGGAGCTTCAGTAGCATATTAAGTAGCTTTACAGGTGCAAAAGAACAGAGCCAACTCATAAACAAAACAACACATCTTATAAATGAATTGAAAAATGTTTCCCGTTTAGACTTGCTTGATGTGTCGCCAGAAAGCAGAGAGGCACTAAAGAAAGACATCCTGGAAATTGGCAAAAAAATAAACTCCACACCAGGTTGGTTCGGCAGAACGCTGTCTTTGGAGGGAGTTAGCCAAAAAGAAACAAAGAATATGCAAGATGGTTTGGCGGGCATCCTAGAGTTTTACAATTACCTTAACGGTTAAAAGTAAATAATTTATAAACAAATAAAAGCACCTCCCGGTAAGTCGATTCGGGGGGGCTTTTCTGCGATAGAGCCTGTTCACATAAATACTGAAAAAACGGGTGTGTTGATCAGATAATTACACAACATACTTTATAAGCACCTTTATTTTGAAAATAAGCTTGATCAAAAAATTCGCCCTGAGCCGCACTATACCGCGCGGCCTGTACCTTATTCTTTTGGCAGTGTTTCTAAAATAATCAAATGTGGTATAGTAGGAAGAAAAGGGCGGTATAGATATGTACAAATGCAAAAAATGCGGATGCCAATTTGTTCCCACAAGACATAAAGGAAAAAGCAAACAAGAAAAACTCCTGGCGTTCTGGATGTGCGCATATGGATATTTGTTCAGAACCATTGCCAAGTTTTTTAAAGTCAACGTTCATTCGGCGTTCGTTTGGGTAAAAACGTTCGCAAAAAATAACTATTCCAAACCGGCGCCAATTGACGATAGCGTAGTGATTGAGCTCGACGAAATATGGCATTTTGTGCGCTCAAAAAAAGACAAGTTTGGATTTGGAAAGCTTATTGCCGAACCACAAAACAGCTCATCGATTGGGAATTTGGCGCCCGAGATGCTGAAACATTTAGAAAAATGTACGAGCGATTAAAAAAGTGGAACGTAAAAGTATTTTTTAGCGATCGATACAGTGTTTATCGTGATTTTACACCATCGGAATGTCAAATTCAAACAAAATCAGAAACACATTTGATTGAAAGCAATAATTTTCCTCAAAAACACTGGTTTGCAAGATTTAGGCGGAAAACCTGCTGTGTTTCACGCTCTATCGAAATGATTGATTTAACGATGTTTCTTTATGCAGCCTT
>JAZQJR010000180.1:0-10494 GCA_045541715.1 Acutalibacteraceae bacterium | reverse complement strand
GCAACTATATTGCCGCTGGGTAGGAGCACTGTTTTACTGCTAATTTTACTATCTATTAGCTTCTTTTTGCTGTATGATTTGTTCTTAAATAACGAGGATAAATTTGCAGGGTATGCCGTTAAGTTTCCTTTGTGGTTCTCAATTTCAGTAGTTGCTTTGCTTGTGCTTTTTATTTATTTCCAGTCTGTATGTGACAAAGGTTCAGTTCAGAGTATAAAAAATGTGCATTATTTATCCTGTATACTATTTTAGCTTTTTTGAACGCAGTAAAATATGCGCATATAAACACTTTTTCTTCTGGTTATGCTTTTTATCACTGCAATGCAGTAACACAAACCATATATAATGTGCATCATAACACGCCTTTTAATGAACTTACGTCCGGAATTTACGGGCATTACGCGTTATTTTTTAAGCCATTTACAATGATCTTTGGCGCTAACCCAATCTCAATAGGGGTGATGATGGGCATCGTTGGTTTTTTCGCTACATTACTTGCAATAATGACTATGCATTTGATTGTTAAACCAGATGTTCTTAAAGCTGTTTCGGCTATAGCGCTTGCATTTATGTCAAATGTTATCACCGAAACGTACTGGCAAACATTACCTTTAAGATGGATATTCCCGTCAATTATTCTTTTTATGGCAACTGTATATGAGAAGAAAAAGCTAGATGTTTCAACGCTAAAAGGATGTTTACTTGGATTTTTTGTGTGTAGTTTAGTGATTCTTTGGGAGACTGAAACTGGATTTTTTGTCGCGATAATATGGTCAGTTTACTGTATTTTGCGTTTCTTTCAAGTTAGACGGTTTAAATTGAGGGATGCAATCAAGCTTGTTTTTGTTCATGTTGTAGCCTTTGTTTCTGAGATATTGTTTGCTATGCTTTTGATGAATATTTATAATGTGAGAGTAGGAGGCACTATAGAGAAACGCGCTTTTTTCTTTCCGTGTTGTCGGCCTTTCCTGGGATGCTGCAGACAGAGCTAAAATTTGGCAATATGTATTACGTCTACGCAATTTCAATATGTATGTGTTGTTTGCTGTGGGCTTTTGTACAAGTTTTTTATTGGAAAGCTCAGTCAAAGTATGTATGCTCAGTTGCTGCGATTAGTTTAATGGGATTCGCTATGTTGACATTCTATATGAATCGCACTTTAGCAGGCTGTCACAATGCGTATTCGCAAATAATTATGTGCAATTGTATATTGGCAAATGCTTCTATTAAACCTTTAAGGGATGTTATCTGCGAGCGCAAAAGTACATTAGACCTCTTGCGAAAATAAATATACAGAGTAAAATAAAAGACATGAAATATGAAAAAATAGCGAATTATTCAGGAACAAAGTTTCGGAGAATTACAGGAGTAAAGCGAAGTACGTATGAAAAGATGGTAGAAACCTTGAAGAAAGGATACGCATCAAAACATCAACGAAGAGGGAGACATCAAAAACTGAGTATAGAAGACTTGCTGTTGGCGACACTGGAATATCTGCGAGAATATCGCACGTATGCCCACATTGCAGCCAGCTATGATGTTGCGGAAAGTAACATTTATCGAGGAATTCGATGGGTAGAAGACACTTTGATTAAGGACGGAACTTTTTCTTTGCCAGGTCGAAAAGTTCTGCTAAAAAGTGATGTGGAATATGGGGAGATTTTAGTCGACGCAACAAAAACGCCAATTGAGCGCCCCAAAAAAACAAAGAAAATACTACTAGAAAAATGTCATGTATTCAAGCGCGTCGTCCATAAATTTATGGCATTCTCCATCCGAAAGCAACAAAGAGCACAAAAAAAGCATTTAGATTCAACAAAAGCAAAAAAACGCATTTTAATTGGTGGTGAACGAGGTTTCTCAAAGACAAATACAATCATATCTTCGAAAACTAGTGATATGCACCACTTTTTTCGATTGTGCGCTCTCGAAAAACAACTGTTGATAAATCCTGAAAGCGAAGAAATTATTTTTTGGGCGTTCGAAAAAGGGAAAGTTCATGATTTCCAACTATTTAAAAGCAGCCAAATCCACTTGAAACCAGGATCACAGCTAACGGCAGATAGCGGCTATCAAGGCCTTACAAAATGGCACACGAATTCCGTTTTGCCGAAAAAGTTTAGCAAAAATCGCCCCTTATCGAAGCAAAATCGAAAGCAGAACAGAAATATCTCAAGAAAACGTATCGCTGTTGAGCATGTGGTCGCCTTAGTTAAGCGATTTCGGATTCTTTCAGAACGCTATCGCAACCGAAGAAAACGCTTTTCTTTGATCGCTGGTATTTGCAATTTTGAACAACTCTCTTAATTTCGCAAGAGGTATATTATATGACATTAGTAAAATTTCAGTTGGCGTAATACCACTGGGTACCTTGGCGATTACTGTGTTGTTAAGTTCATACACGTTTGTAAAAGCGGAAGAAAGATTTGCGAGAAAAGATTATGATGTAACTGAACTGTATGCGTTGGCAAAAGAAGTGAATGAAGTTGTCCCAGCAAACTCTTATGCACTTGGCTTTGGTACTCCTGATATATATGGACTATTGGGCTGGGATACCAAGTATCACATGAGAGATTTTGACGATTTAGGTGGCAGAGGTAAAGACGATGAAATTATTAACGAAATAAAAAGAGAATTGGCCAAACAAAATGATGTTTTTGTCAGTGCCGGTGAATATTCTTGGCTTACGCCAGACTTTGAGTTAGTTAGAGAATTCCATCTTTATGGTCAAGCTTATACGTATGGATATTTCCATAGAAAAAATACGACGCAATGTTAGGATGTGATTTGCATGACGGACGTAATTATAATTGGCGCAGGGCCTGCGGGACTTACGGCGGCTTTGTACGCCGCTAGAGCGGGGCTTTCGGTGTTGGTGTTAGAGAAGAATATCTTCGGTGGGCAAGTCGCATTGACAAACGAAGTAGAGAACTATCCAGCGATCGAGCACATAACTGGAGTGGAGTTCTCGATGAGCCTTTATAAGCAGGTCGTCAAGCAAAATGTTGAAGTGCGCCTCGAAGAAGTGAAACGCGTAGACTTTTCTGGTGACATAAAGAAGATCTTTACAGATGCAGATGAATACGAGGCCAAAACGATTATAATTGCGAACGGTGTAACTCGAAGAAAACTTGGCTGCAAGGGCGAGGCGGAGTTATCTGGGCGCGGTGTTTCTTACTGCGCGACGTGCGATGGAGCATTCTTTAAAGGGAAAGACGTCGCAGTGGTTGGCGGCGGAAACACAGCCCTTGAAGATGCGCTGTTCTTGTCTAACATTTGTAAGAGCGTGACGGTTTTAGTGCGCCGGGATAAGGTTCGAGCTGAACGGCTTTTGTTTGAGGCTGCCAAGGCAAAAACGAATATAAACTTTATTTACAACACCGTTGTGACAGAGGTTTGCGGTAAAAATGGCTCGGTTTCGTTGCTGAATATGGTGAATAAAGTTTCGAGTGAGGAATCGAAACTGGATGTTGCGGCGGTTTTTATCGCGATTGGTCTAGAGCCAAGTAACTCTATTTTTTCTGAGTTTGTAGAGTTGGATGAACATGGCTATGTTGTCGCGGCTGAAACTTGCTTAACCAATGTGCCAGGAGTTTTTGCTGCAGGAGACACTCGAACAAAAGCGTTAAGGCAAATCGTTACGGCTGCCGCGGATGGAGCAGTGGCAGCTAAAAATGTGGTGGAATATTTGAATGGTTGAGGTTGGCAGCCTCTTCCTAGGCTTGCCTTTTCTTTTACAAATAAGCTTTTAATTTTTTAAATAAAGAGCATAAAGAAGCTTGGTAGCTGGGAAATAACATGTTGCCACAAAACAAGCTGGCGTGTTTTTAGCTAAAATCAAATTCAGATGAAGAATAAAATGGAGGAAAGTGGGCTTTAGAGAGCGCGATGATTCGGGGTTGGAGACAGCGGCAGATGGGTAGGAAGGAACAGACAGATATGAGCTAGCCACTTACATAGCTAATGTAACAATTCACGAAGAAAATCTTTTTTTAACGGATAATTATTGGTGTCAAGGAAAAGTATAGTTCAAAAGGAAGCTGAAGCAATTGTAGATGAAACTGCCGCTGAATTTCATCGTAGAATTCAGGCCTTTTTTATCGATCGTTACAGCGTTTATTGTGATTTTATACCCCGCGAATGTCGAATTCAAACAAAAGCAGAAACTCATTTGATTGAAAGCAACATCTTTCTGCAACGAGATTGGCTTGCAAGATTTAGACGAAAAACCTGCGGCGTTTCACGTTCCATCGAAATGATTGATTTAGCGATGTTCCTTTATGAGGCCTTTCACGTCAATAAATCTATCAATGCAATTATTTAGTTGACTCTCCCATAAATTTAAGAAAAAGCTGGAGGATAAATTTGAGGATACGACGAAAACCCTGGGTAAGACCAGAGCTAGCTGTGTGCGAGTTCTTTGTAAATTGTCCAAGTGAAAATAAAGGCAAATGGTCAGATGCATTTAAAAAGGAACAACCGCTTTATTTAGAGCTAGGTTGCGGCAAGGGCTCTTTCCTCGCGAGGCTGGCCAGTGAGAATTTAGATAAAAACTTCTTGGCGGTTGACATAAAAAGCGAGGTCTTAGCCTTGGCCAAAAGAAATGTAGAAAAAATTTATGCAGAGAAAGAACTGGCAATAGATAACGTCCTTTTGACGGCGCAAAATATCGAGCAAATAGGGGACATCTTAGGCGATGACGACCGCGTCGAGAGGATTTACATAAACTTTTGCAACCCGTGGCCTAAACCTCGGCACAAAAAAAGACGCCTTACGCATCCGCGCCAACTGACAAGCTACAAAAACTTCTTGGAGCCTGGCGGCGAAATTTACTTCAAGACTGACGACGATGGCCTTTTCGACGAGAGCATTAACTACTTTTCAGAGAGCGGCTTTGAGGTAAATTACATCACTCGCGACCTGCATAATTCTGAGTTTGTTGGCAACATCCCTACCGAGCACGAGAAAATGTTCAGCGAGCAGGGCATTAAAATTAAGTTTTTGATTGCGAAAATAAGATTGGCGTGCTCACGGTAAGTTCCAGGCGCGCCGCGAGGCTACTAATCAAGATTTAAACATCTCAGATAGGCCACTTCTAAAATAAGTTTTTAATTGCGAAAACTCAAAAATGAGCTTAAAATAGAATTTTAAAGCACTTGATTTGCGGCGAGGAGGTTGGCACACGCACGCCGTGTGCCGTGAATTTTATGAAGAAAATTTTGGTTGTCGAGGACGAGGCGGTCATCCGCGAGTTCGTTGTTATTAACTTGCAGCGCGCCGGATATGATGTGACGGAGGCCGATTGCGGCGAGAAGGCCCTAGAACTTTACGCTGTGAGCCCTGATTTTGATGTGGCTGTGCTCGATATTATGATGCCCGGCATCGATGGCGTCGCTGTTTGCAAGGAGCTGCGCCGCCAAAGCAACGAGATCGGCATCATTATTCTGACGGCGAAAACTCAGGAGATGGACAAAATTACAGGTCTCATGACCGGCGCGGACGACTATGTCACTAAGCCATTTAGTCCGAGTGAGTTGGTGGCTCGCGTGGATGCCGTTTATCGGAGGGTTGCGCTCGCTCAGATGCGCTCGGAGAACAAGTTCAAAGAGGAGCTGTGCTCCGGCGATTTCATCCTCAATATGAGGAATCGCTCCCTCATGAAGCGCGGCATTTTGATTGAGTTGACCCAGGTCGAATTCCAAATTATGGAGTACTTTTTCTCGAACCCCAGCACCGCCCTCAGCCGGACCGACATCTTGACGCACGTTTGGGGCAGCGACTACGTCGGCGAGGAAAAAATCGTCGATGTGAATATTCGGCGCCTGCGGATGAAGGTCGAGGATAATCCCTCCGTGCCGCAGCATATTTTGACCGTTTGGGGCTTGGGCTACAAGTGGGAAGCCTAAAATTCAAAAAATAGGAGCGCAATCTAGCACCGGGCCGCGAGGCTGCTCCATGAAATGGAGCATACCCAGCCATCGCAGAGGGCTGGGTACACAGAGGAACTCAAAAATATGAGTTCCTCTGGCCTCGCGGCCGGCCTGGGCTAAGCCCAGACAAAAAATGGCGCTCCTATACGATTTTCAAGGAGGAAAACAATGGCAGTACGAGGCATCACGCGGCGATGGTTTTTCAATAGTCTCGGAGCTATTTTTGTTGTACTTTTGGCTATAGAATGCGGCCTTGCGCTGTTCATCCACGAATTTTTCTACAACGAGGCGCGGCAGACCGTCAACACGCAAGCGGTACAACTTGCGAACATTTTCCCTGGTTATAAGGAGAACTCCGAGGCAGATTTCATCGAGAAGACCGAACGGTATATTGCCGAGTTTGAGCCTAAACACACGATGCAAGTGGTGGTCTTTAGCAGCCAGGACAAGCCTATTTTTTCGACCACTGGAGAGCTGCCTGCTGAGGAGATGCCAGACTACACGGCCGCGAGGGACGTTGAGGCGCGCGTTGGAGATTTTGTAGGGAGCGATTCAAAAAGCGAAAAAATTATGGCGCAGACGAGGGCAATTTACTCAACGGACGGCGAATTTATGGGGGCAATTCGATACATAATGCCGCTTCGGCCGGTGGACAACAATGTTTTCTGGCTGACGCTTGGCTGCATCGTGGTGGGGCTCGCGATTTTGCTATTCGTGATTTTGTCAAGCTCGTACTTCATCAACTCGCTTGTTAAGCCGCTGAGGGAAATCGGCAACACGGCGCGGAAGGTTGCGCTGGGCGACTTTAATGCGCGGCTAGAGAAGCTCTATGACGACGAGGTTGGCGATCTTTGCGACACCATAAACTACATGGCGCGCCGGCTGGGCGAGTCCGAGCGGATGAAAAATGAGTTTATTTCGTCGGTTTCTCACGAGTTGCGCACACCGCTGACGGCGATAAAGGGCTGGGCGGAGACGCTAGAGCTGGGCGAAGGCCGGGACCTCGAGACGAATCGGCGTGGGCTCAAGGTCATCAGCCGGGAGGCGGAGCGGCTTTGCGGTTTGGTTGAGGAGCTGCTCGACTTTTCGCGCATCCAGTGCGGTAAGATGATTTTGTCGCTCGAGCGAATCGACATCTTGGCAGAAATCAGCGAGGCCGTGTACATGTTCAAGGATAGAGCCGCCGCCGAGGAGAAAGATCTCATTTACGCGGAGCCGCCAATTTTATCGGCGGTCTTGGGTGACAAAAACCGCCTAAAACAGGTCTTCATCAACATCATCGACAACGCGCTAAAGTACACGCCGAAGGGCGGCGCGGTGACCGTGAACATTAAGGAGGCCGCCGGATTCATTTACATCTCCGTGAGCGATACCGGCTGCGGAATTCCGGCTGAGCACCTGCCTCATGTGACGGACAAATTTTACAAGGCGAACACCTCCCAAAGTGGCTCTGGTATTGGGCTGGCCGTTGTCAAGGAGATTGTTCAGCTGCACTCTGGCACCCTTGACATTGCGAGTGAGGAAAACGTTGGCACGGTCGTGACGGTGGCGATTCCTACAGACAACGCTTCGAGCGAAACTTAAACAAAACAATCGGTATGCATTTTAGCTGTGCGCAAAATCGGGGCCGTGAGGCCACCAGAATTCAAATTTGAATTCTGGTGTGTAGCAAGTTTTATGTGAGTGCCATATGGAAATATTTATGGCATAATAAACCTCTTGCGCAAACAAATATGCAGCATGATTTAAGCTCACAACTAATGGCTGATAGCGACTATCAAGGAATTACAAAGTTGCATACGAACTTCCTTTTGCCGAAAAAGTCGAGCCAAAATCGACCCTTATCGAAGCAAGACCGAAAACAGAGCATAAATATCTCAAGAAAACGTATCGCTGTTGAGCACGTGATCGCCTTGGTTAAGCGGTTCCGGATTCTTTCAGAATGCTATTGCAACCGAAGAAAACGCTTTTCTCTACGGTTTTCTTTGATCGCGGGTGTTTGCAATTTTGAACAACTCTCTTAATTTCGCAAGAGGGCTATTCTAGCATATGTAGGCCAATGTTATATAAAGTCAAATGTTTAAAAGTTGCATAAACAGCCGCTTCATTTAATCTTTACCGTTGACGAAAGCGTGCCCATATACGCAATGTTAGCAATGCCAGCCCTTTGATAGCGGAAGGCCTCTAGCACTTGAAGACTCCGCATTTTATTCATACAAAACACACTGGCTCAGCCAAAAAGACCTCATCGTAGTGCGAGCTTAGCGCTTCTTTGCATTTGTTGGCCTGCAGCTCGTCCGCGAAGATGCCGAAAACTGCGGAACCCGAGCCACTCATGCAGGCATTTAGGGCACCGTGCTGAGTCAATAAAAATTTGATTTTCTCTATCTCCTCGAGGGCCAAGACTTTCTCGAAACGATTGTATAAAGACTTTGCGACTCCTTGCAAATCATTCGCAGTTATCGCAGAGATTATGCCTCTTGAGGAGACGTGCTGTCTTGAGGCGCTCACATCAGAAGCCTCGTAGGCAGCCCTCGTTGAGATGGCTAGGTCTGGCTTGACGATAACAAAGTGACATTTCGGCAGGGGCGACAAGGCCTCAAGTGTTGTGCCGGTGCCGGTCGCGAGCATAGTGCCGCCGTGCACACAAAAAGGAACATCCGCGCCAATTTTTTCTCCGAGTGCGGCAAGCTCATCTTTAGAAAAGTTGGTGGCAAAGAGCTGATTAAGCGCGTTCAAGACGGCCGCGGCGTCCGCGCTTCCTCCCGCGAGGCCGGCACAGATGGGAATGCGCTTCCTTATGTGAATGTCTATCCCGGGGTTGCAAATGTTCGCGTGTTCGAAGAAAGCCTGCGCCGCAAGGTATGCTGTGTTCCTCTCAACGGGGCCAGGAATCGGCGTGCTGCACGTCAGGTTGATGTTTCCGTGCTTGGTTCTCGTAACGGTGACGGTGTCGCACAGACTCACTGTTTGCATGACCATCTCGACGTCATGATAACCATCCTCGCGACGGCCCAAAATGTCCAAATATAAATTTATCTTCGCCGGGGCGTTGACAGTAATTTTCATGGGTCTCCTTTTCTTTGGGAGTGCCTCAAGTGAGCATTTTCCATTGGCTTAGCTGCCAACCCGGGCCGCGAGGTCAAAGAAAATATTATTTTCTTTGTAGCCCAGCGCTCAATGTGTTGAGCGCTGGGCTGGCCGAAGGCCCACAGGGCCTTCGGTTCCTCGCGGCTGCTAGATGCTAGATTAGGGCACTCCCTTTCTTTTCAGATGTTGCTAGTATCACATACATAGCGACAGTTTTGCTGACGAGAAGAATTAAGTTGCCTGTATATTTTCAATATTTTTTATTAGCCCTCTTGCGAAATTAAGATAGCTGTTCAAAATGCCTTAGTTAAGCGATTTCGGATTCTTTCATAACGCTACCGAAAAAACACCTTTCTCTACGTTTTTTTGTTGCTGGTATTTGAATTTTGACAACTCTGTTAATTTCGCAAGAGGGCTATTATTCGTTTTTTATATGGCGTTAGCCTACATCTATATGAGTTTAGCGAAGGCTCATTTTTGCAAGAATACTAGGCCAAGTGCGTTTGGCCCGCAGTGCGCGGAGATTGTGCAACTGACTTCTGCCACGTGGACTTCCTTGAATAGACCAAGCCCAATCACGTGCTCGCGGACGGCTTCGACTAGCTCCGGTGACTGCATTGTACTCGGGATGAAAACCCGCTCTGTGTCTATGCTTGAGGCGGCGCTGGCCAGCTTCTCGTCGACAAACTGAAACAAAACTTTGTCTAGAGCGCCGCGATATTTCTTGACAAGTGACATTGTGCCAGTTGCCGTGTCGACTTCGATGCACGGCTTTAGCTTTAGGATGTTCGCGCCCATCGCCGCAAGCGCAGAGCATCGGCCGCCCGCGCACAAAAACTCCAACGTGTCGAGGACAAAACCCGTTCGCACCTTGTCGGCAAGGGCTGTAATCTCAGATTGAATCTCCTTCGCGGAGAGGCCTTGCTCGATGCGTTTTGCGGCCTCGATAACAAGCATGCCCATCCCTATTGTGAGGTTTTTCGAGTCGATCGGATAAACCCCAGTCAGCTCGCTGGCGGCCAGGCAGCAGTTATGATAAGTGCTCGAGACGGCCGAGCTAATATTTATGTGAACGACCTCGAACCCCTGATCGGTCCACCGCTTGAAGTGCTCATAATATTCGCTCACGCTTATCGCAGCGGTCTTTGGGAGGCACCTTTTTTGCTGGTACGTCGAGAAAATATCGCTCGCAGAGAGGTTCATTCCGTCTATGTAGGAGCGCTCGTCCAGCAAGATATGAAAGCGAGTATAGTGGACATCATAGCGATTTTTGAGCTCATCGCCCAGGTCGCACGAGCTATCCGCGCTTAAAATAATTTTTTTAATTCCCATATTTAAAAAGTCAACTCCGGTAAAAATTGGGGCCCTGATCAAGCTTTTGGGCGCCGCGAGGCGCATAAGGCCCTACGGGCCTTATGCCAATCCAGAATTCAACAAAGTTGAATTCTGGAGCACAACGAAAATAATTTTTATT
>JAZQJR010000179.1:0-9881 GCA_045541715.1 Acutalibacteraceae bacterium | reverse complement strand
GAAAGTTGCGGCCGCGCGGCGGTTGTCCTCGGGGCGGGCAGAGAAACCAAGGAAAGTGCCATCGACTTTAGTGCGGGTATCCTCCTTAACAAAAAGGTCGGCGCGCACGTTGAGGCCGGCGAGACCATCGCTACGCTCTTCTCTAGCGACTTGAGGAAATGTACTGCTGCGGAGAAAATTTTGCTCGGCGCGATGAAATTCTCAAATGAGGCGCCAAGTAACTCGGTTACTGTTCTTGCTCGGGTGAGCGTTGACGGGGTCGAGATGTTTTAATAGTAGTTTTTCCAAAGCAAGAAAAAGGGGGGGCGGTTTGGTTTCAAGTTTGAAACGCCCGATACATCGGGCACGCCGGCGACTATATCGCCGCCGGCGCAAACCGCCCCCCATTTTTGTTTGCTTTGAGAAAAACTTTAGAAAGGAGGCTAAGGGGCTTGTGAAAACAAAGACACTATTTGAGATGAGCGGCTCGGTAGATAGGATCGTGTTTCGGAACGAGCAAAACGGCTATAGCGTCATCGAACTGAGCGTGGACGGGGCGCTGGTCACAGCCGTCGGGACGATGCCATATATAAGCGTGGGCGAGGACGTCAAGTTGCTGGGGGTGTTTAAGAGCCACCCGACGTTCGGGGAGCAATTCTCGGTCGAGGTATGCGAGCGCTCGATGCCGACAACGACCGCCGCGATATTGAAATATCTGTCATCTGGGGCCATCAAGGGCGTTGGGGCGTCGACGGCGTGCAAGTTAGTTGAGCGATTTGGCGAGCGGACGCTGGAGATAATCGAGAAGGAACCGGAGCGGCTGACGGAGATAAAGGGCGTAACGCGCGAAAAGGCGCGGAAAATTTCGGCGGAGTTCAGCAAGATATTTGGCATCCGCGAGCTGATGATTTACCTTGGCAAGTACGGGATAACGCCGGAAGAGGCGATAAAGATCTACAAAATTTACGGGCAACAGGCGACGGAGCGCATCAACGCGAACCCATACTTGCTGTGCGAGGAGCCGTTGGAGGTAAGCTTTGAACGGGCGGACAAGCTGGCGTGCGCGCTGGAGCAGCCGCAGGAGAACGCGTGTCGCATCCGGGCGGGGCTCGTCTACGTGCTGACGCACAACATGAACAACGGGCACACGTGTCTGCCAAAGGATAAGCTCCTCATGGCGGCGGCGAATTTTCTTGAAGTCAGCGAGGAGCAAGCCGAGGAATCACTTGAGCAGCTACTCCATGACGGCACGCTGCAACTTGACGTCATAAACGGGAGGGACTTCATCTTCACGAACAGGATGCATCAAGTTGAGGTGTATGCGGCGGGCCGTCTGGAGATGATGCTCAAGTTTCCGGCGCAGAAAATCTCGGGGGCGCAAGGCTACATAGAGACCATCGAGGCGGCGCACGGCATCACCTACGCAGCGTTGCAAAAGAAGGCCATAACGATGGCGCTCGAGGAGGGCATACTGATCTTGACGGGCGGGCCCGGAACCGGAAAAACGACCACCTTGAACGCAATCATCGACATCCTTGAGAAGAACGGCGAGCGAGTTTGTCTGGCGGCGCCCACGGGGCGTGCGGCGCAAAGGATGTCGGTGGTGACGGGGCGCGAAGCCAAGACGATTCATCGTCTATTGGAGGTGCAGTGGGACGCCGACGACAAACCGACCTTCAAGCGAAACGAAAAAAACTTGCTGGACTGCGACTCGATAATATTGGATGAGGTCTCGATGGTCGACGCAGCGCTTTTCGAGGGCGTACTTCGGGCGTTGCCGCTAGGCTGCCGACTCATCATGGTGGGTGACAGCGACCAGCTACCCTCGGTTGGCGCGGGAAATGTGCTCTCGGATTTGATTAAATCCGATGTCATCCCGACGGTCGAGCTCAAGGAGATTTTCCGGCAGTCACTCGAGAGCCTCATCGTGACGAACGCGCATAGAATCGTCAACGGTGAATTGCCAGAGCTTTCGGTGCGCGACAACGACTTTTTCTTCCTCAACGCAAGTGACCAGCAGGTGATTAGCGACACGATTCGCGACCTTTACAGCAAGCGCCTGCCCGCGAGGTACGGCTACTCATCGCTGTTCGACATACAGGTCATCGCGCCGGGCAAGAAGGGTCCACTTGGCACGGTCAACATAAATAAGGTGCTGCAGGCCGAGGTCAATCCGCCCTCTCGCGGCAAGAAGGAAATTAACATCAACGGCACGATTTTCCGCGAGGGCGACAAGGTCATGCAGGTGCGCAACAACTACAATATCATCTTCGCGCGCGAGGACGGCACCAGCGGCGAGGGCGTCTTCAACGGCGACATCGGCATTCTTCTCAGCATCGACAAGGCGGATTCCTCGCTGGTGGTGCAGTTCGACGACAAGTATGCGAAGTACGACCTGGAGAACGCGAGCGACCTGGATTTGGCCTACGCGATCACGGTGCACAAGAGTCAGGGCAGCGAGTTCGAGGCCGTCGTGATGCCGATGTACTTTGGCGCGCCGCAGCTTTACTACAGGAATCTCCTCTACACGGCGGTCACGCGTGCCAAGTCGATGATTGTCATGGTGGGCACGCCATGGACGATAAAAAAGATGGTAGAGAACAATAAGAAGACCCTCCGATATTCAGGATTATGTCATTTCTTGACGAGAGGAGCTCGCGAAGTTGATGTTTAATTTCAAACGCATTTTATCGCTATTTTTCCCGAGCCGATGCCCTTTTTGCAACGAGATTATCTCGGTAGATGAGGTCGTTTGTGAGATTTGCCGAAAGGATATAAATTTCAAAAGTCACAAAAGCGTTGTGCAAACTAGACAAAGACGGGAATTTATCAGCGTTTCTCCGTTCCTTTACGAGGAACCCATCCGCGCAGCCATACATAATTACAAGTTCAATGGCGTGAAGAGCTTTTGTGCACCTTTTGGATTTTATATTGCGGAAGCGCTAAAAGAAAACATCGATATAAGTAAGATTGACTGCATTACCAGTGTGCCATTGCATCTTAGCCGTAAAAGAGAACGCGGGTTTAATCAATCGGAGACCTTTGCCCGCGAAATAGCCAAATTAACGGGAGTACCTTATGTCGAGTTGCTAAAGAAGGTCAAGAAAAATAAAATCCAGCATGAGTTGAGCCTCGCTGAGCGCACGGAGAACGTCAAAGGCGTGTATGATGTGGTTGATGAGGCCTTAATTGCTGGCAAAACGGTGCTTCTTTGCGATGACATCCTAACTACAGGTAACACTATGGGTGAGTGTGCGAATGTGCTATTTAACGCTGGAGCTAAGGAAGTCATAGGTGCGACGATAGCCAGGGTGAAGGATAAGATTTACACGGGTGCGACAAAAACCAATACTTAGTTTTGTGCATCAAGAGAATTTTAGTGGCAAGTTAACGAATTCGACTTGGCTTGAGAAAAAGGCTTTATTTTTGCAAACTTTGTGGTATAATCAAAGCAAATTATTCTACTAATGGAGGTTGTTTTAGTCTATGAAAAAAGTTGGGGAGTGCCCTATAGGAGCATTTATGGTATACTATTTCCATGAAATGTAAAACATGTAGTGACGAAAAGAATCAAATAAAAGCTGGAAAAACAAAGGCAGGAACCCAAAAGTACAAATGCTCTGGCTTTAATGTTTGAATGACATTTACCAGAGCTTTTTCGTCTATTAATATCGCACCAATAACACACATCTCAGCGCTTTTGGCTACTTCATCTTGAGTCTTCACCTGCTCACCTGCTTTCTATTCGCATTCGAAGTTGCTGGTATTTCTCTCGAACTTTCTTGCCTGATAGGATATTGCTTCGCCAAAAGCTATCATTCTGACACCAGTCGATGACCTCCGCAATATCGTCAGCAGCAATGTCGTCTCTGCGAATCATTAGGTCAATGTCTTTAGCCCATTTCGACAAACCCTTTCGCAAAATTCCGCTAAATCGCGAGTAAATCTAATAAAAAACATATAAAAGCTTTGTACGCGACTTGCGTGTCGAGGCTCTCGACCTGGCGTTGCGATTCGCTTTGCGGAAACTTCGGATTATCTTCTACGATACATCCTTCCAAGAATTTCGCCAGCAAATATGGGTCACTATCGGTTTCAAAAATTTTCTTCTTTTTAACGTCGTTGTCGTCGATTTTTGGCTCCTCAAAAATCTGCGACGAAGAGTTTAATTTATTCTCTAATTTATTCTCTTCGGCGTTTTCAACTAGTGTACGGGAGTTGTTTTCACCGGTAGGGGTATCGTTATTTTTGCCGACCGTTCTGTTCTTTTTACTTGTCGATTTATACCAACGAGATATCTTTAAAACTCTTTTTTCTACTATACAGGTTCCTTTTTTATATTTTAATTCAGATGATATAAACCCTCTTTTGACCAAATTATTTATGACTTTGGAAATTCTGTCCTTGCTCAGACCGAAAAAATCTGCAAAATAATCGTTAGAAGCATAGCAACCGTTTTCGTTGTCTAAGCTGTCTATCTCGATTAACATAACTTTTTCGAGCAAACTTAAGTCCTTAAGTATCCATAATTCTTTTGGTATCCAAATACCTTTAAAATCTCTTTGCATTAAAACTTCCTCCTCTAAAATGGCAAATCATCAAATACTGATTCACTGGCTTGTTGTATTTCTTTTTCGGTAATAATTTCTCGCACTATAAAGCCTTTGTAATACTTGCCGTCTTGCTGTTTTGAGTAATATTTTGCAATTAACCAAATTTCATCTTTGGGCTTGTACTCGTTTAAAATATGCTTGGCAACTGAATCAAACGCCGTACAATCAGCGAATGTTGGCTTGTTCCATTCGTTTGTTTTTGGGTCTTTTCCGTTACTTAATTGCAGCGAAAACCTTATCCCATCCTGACCAACTTTTTTTAATTCATCGTAAATTCTGCCTCTGAAAATCACAGTGTTGACATAACACTTCCCACTGTAGACTTCTTTTTCGTTATCATAAATCTTTGTTGTTTTCATAATTTAAAACACCTCATAATTTTTTATTAAAACTTTTGTTTCTGGAATTTCGGCGTACATTTTCTCGAAATAAACCCTGCAAATCTGCACGTCATCTCGATAAGCAAGGCCATTTAATGCGTCTAAAATAACTTTGATAATGTTATCTGCATCAGGCTTCTTAGTCGGAAAAAGACGTCCATTTAGCATCAGCTCTTTTGTTTTCCTGCTGACATATTTCGGAATAGGGAAAAGAACAAGTATACTGATTTCTAGCGGTAAATTTCTTTCGAGCGGGTCGGACCCGCTGCCGTTTCGCGAAATAAGCATATCTAAACATTGGGTACCTTCGCTCGCGTTTAAACCTTTTCGCGTGAAACTAGATTTATCCAATGCACTTCGATTGGAGCGTGACTTGTCCAGTGCGCAGAGAGCCTCTGTGGCAGCCACGCACCTTGCCATTACGAGTCTTTCGTATTCGATTGTTTGCTTTGGCGTATAAGCTACACTGCGACCATTAACCTTACATATTCGAGGTCTGCGCGGAGCCCGCGCTGGCAATTCGCGACCAGTTTCAGCGCAGGCAAAAGACTCATTGCTCGCGCTTTCTTCGTGTGCGACATGGATACAACGTCACGTTGTCCTTTCGGCGGCCCCGGAACTGTGAAATTTTTTTCCATTTTGAACCTCCTTACTTATTAAGCTTCCCGGTCAAAGGCATTGTCGCCCTGCTCGCTCCCATTCGCACCGCTCTGTGCCTTTTCTTGTTTGTCGAGCTTGCTGTTTCTGCCACTGGCAGCGCGGTACTGCGAATCGTTAAGCCCCTCCAAAATTTCAACTCGCTGCTTAACCGTCAGTTCTTTAAAACTGCTTACGTTATATCTTTTCAAAAGCATAGCGTACAATTTATCAGGCTCGTCGAAGTTCTTTACCACACTTTGAAGAATTTTTGCATCTTTGGTGCTGATTTTTTCAATCTCAATTTCCGGCAAATCTTCACCAGCATACAAATAAAGTCCCAACCCATGCCGAGCTAACGCCTTTGTTAAGCTTCTCTGGATTGCTTTATTAACGTCAAAACTTGTGACATTCTCAAGACTAATCGATTTGTTTTTATAGTCCATTATCGGCAAGTACTCTATGTGCTCAAGACCAGCGATTTCAACATCAGGCTTCAGCTTCATACAAAAAAGCCAAAATCGAGCCAATTGACGCACTATTCTTTGGCCGCGTGCCTACAAGCTGAACTTGAGCTGCAACTCATAGCGCGACTCGGCCAGTGCGGCCACGCACCCGTCGGTAAAATAAATGCAGCCGTTTTCCGTTTCGTAAACTTTGTAACTTGCGACTGGAAAACGCTTTTTCACCTCCGCCAAGGCATGCGGCCAAGACAAGTACGATAGGCCATTTTTCTTCTCGACGTGGTCATTCACGTTAATTTCAAACAGCGTCTCAAATACTGACTTTTCCACCTTAAATTTCACCTCGGCTCTTTAAATCTTCGTAATCTTGTTCTGCGTTTTCAGCCGCCCGGTCAGAAATATTGTCGCACTGCTTGCTTGGAGCGCTTCGCATTGCTCTGTATTTCTTCCTATTCGTCAGCACCGCTGCATCTGCCACTGGCAGCGCGGCACTGCGAATCATACAGAGTTTTTCTTTCGAGGCTTCTCAATTCATCCGCTTGTTTTAAATTGATTACAATCAAAATAAAAATTACTATCAATAAAAATGTTTGCATATTATAACTCTCCTTTGATTTTTAAGAAATAAAAAAAGACATCCAATCGATATCTAATACCAGATGTCTTTCCGATGTAATCTTGTCGCTAATTTTTAGCACTTGAAAATTCATATATTTTTTCGGGTGCGTGACCGCACTGGACATTTCGCGAACTAAGTTTTTTCGGACTTAAAATGAACATGCTCGCGACCAAGGAAAAAAGAAACATTTTCACAAAACAAAAAAGCTCCCATCAACTTATTGATGAGAACTTCTCCCCTGGCTCCCCCTGTTGGGCTTGAACCAACGACCCTGCGGTTAACAGCCGAGGGCTCTAGCGTACGTTACGGTTACATACCGGAAATCTGTTTATTGTAGATTGATTTTTTCTTTACAGGCCTTCGCAAAATTGCTGATAATTCATGTCGAATTCTATGTCCACATTATATCCTCGGCCAACTTTGACGCCTCTTATCAGCTGGCAAGCTATCATTTTTCTTTGTTCTAAAGTCGAGTTTTGGAACTCCTGCGCCCAACTCAAAACTGGCTGTAATAATAGCCCAATTTGCCCATGGCTCCTTGTTTATTGTCCAATTCTGCTTGCAACTTTTCTTTTTTCGGAGGTTCGCTCGTTTATCTTATTTTGGATCGCGCGTATCGCTTCGCTCAGCTGGTCCGCCGTAAACGCGCTCTCCCCCACCAACGCCTTGCCTATCTCTTCGCTTTTCTTTGCGAAAAGAAAAGCTTGCAAAAGAAACGGTTTCGCGCACAAGTCCACAGGCAAACAAAAAGCTCTATTTCACGCACTTTCCACACTGCGCGACAGTTTAGCTTTTAATTTTGCTCAAGCTTTGGCTCGACGTAACCTGCTCGGGCTCCGGCCGAAAAGAAATGCTCGCAAAAGAAACGGTTTCGCGTTTCCAGCCTACAAGTAAATAAAAAGTTCTATTTCACGCGTTTTCCACATTGCGCGACCAATTAGCTTTAAATTTTGTTCAATCTTTGGCTCGACGTAGGCTGCGCGGGCTCCGCGCCGAAAAGAAATGCTCGCAAAAGAAACGAGTTCACGCGCAAAGTTACAAGCAAACAAAAAACTCTATTTATCGCATTTTCCACGTTGCGCGACCGATTAGCTTTAAACTTTGCTCAAGCTTTACCGCGTCATGTCCTGTGCGGTCACGCACCCGCTGGCTTGCCAGAAACGTATGTAATTCATCAGCTTGTCCACATGCGTCTCAAAGCGTTGCTCGCCCTCCTGCGTGCTCCAAACCTCTATGCCATGCTTCACAAACCATTCAACAACAAATTGCGTTCCATCCTCGCGACGCCCAAGCCTCCGTCAAATTTCTTTCGTGTGGGGACGCTAATATGTGCGCAAAGCCTTAAGTCAACCTTACCTGCACGGACTCCTCGCCGCGTGAGCAAACTAATTGCTTGCACTAAATCTTAGCGCGACTCGTCGCGTGCGGCCACGCACCATCTTTGTCGACTTGACATTTCGTCGACACTCTATATAAACAATAAACTCTTTTCACGGTATCTCTGCCTTTCTCGTATGCTTTGTTCACAAAAAATGTGATTGTGCTACAAGATTACATTGTTAAATTTTCAAGGTGCCATTACTCATTATACTATATTTTCACCAAAATCACAGCCAAGCCATTGTGCAGTTTTCAAGATAAGCTTGCATTCTGTTTTCATAGCTATCTAATAACAAACCTAAAACTAAATCTTTCAGCTTCTCATTTTTCTGTTTCGAAAAATATATTGTGACCTCTACCCCACCGATTTTCTTATTTATCACATGCTCATAGTCAATTTCGTACATAATTCAGCCGCTCCTCTTACTTAAAAAAAGTTAAATATCTCAGCCCACTTTTGGTGGCACACGAATCCGGGGTCCCGAAAAACTGAAAGTTTTTTGGGTGGCATGGCACGTCCTCGAAATTATCGCGAGGCTACCCCCATTGCTTGCGACATCGTCGGAGCAGAGTCCGCTACAAGCGCCTTGCTGTAAACCGCAAGGCTTATTCGCTTCATAGCTCCTCCTCTCCCCAAAAAGTCTTACGACTTTCTGGGGGCCCCTTATATGCTCGAGCTGTGGCTAGGCAGGAGTATCTTTAAATGTTGCTGAGATATTAATATTCGATTTTCAAGTTTCAGATAGAGAAATAGGAAATTATATCTCCATATATATAAAGAGTCTTTTGAGGATGTTTTTGGCACCCTATTTTATAAAAAATCGTTCGACAAATTTTTTAGCCTAATAAATATTTGATTTTTTCTATAACACGATTAAATCTTTTACTTATATTTTTTTGTGCAACACCGTATGTCCGTGATAGTTCACGTTGAGTTCGCCCTTCTTTAACTATATAGCTGACGAAAATCTGGTCTTCGATAGATAGACTTTCCACTGCCTTATATAGTTTTTGATTTTCAATCAGTTCAATCCAGCCCAGTAAATTTCGTTCTTCAAAGAGCTTGTCCATGTTCTCGCCAAGAGAAAATTGGTCGTATAAAATTTCATCAAGGGGCATTTTGTTGCCATTTTTATAAATTTACACGCCTTTTTATTCGCGAGTGAGAACGCAAAATATCAGAAAAGACTTTATTCGCGGCTTGGCCTGTGCGGCCGCGCACTTCAAACAATTCGGACAGCTACGGATAACGTATGTTATACCAACGGCCCATCGTTTTGCCTCCAGTGCATGGAAGGCTTTGGGCACAAAAAAAGGCACATCCACATTCAAGAAACGTGGATATGCCTTAACTTTTGATTTTTTACAATCTTAAAACACGAGGAACTCTAAGCTTCCACCAAGCAGCGCTTTTTTAATCAGATTTTAACCGTTTTCTTCCAATTATCCTGTCGCGCCATGAATGAGATTTATTGTAAAAATAAGCTTATTCCTGTGCATTTTTATATATTTAAATAAAAAAATATCACCGTTAGACCTTTGCCTAGAGTGAAAAATAAAAGCTCTTGTTAACAGCTTAGCTAAATTAAAAATCAGCTTTTTTAATTATGAACTTTTTAGCAATTTCAAGCGCAACTTGCAACGAAACAGATAGCTTCTCACGATTTTCTCGACAGATGACTTCTCCGTCACATAAAAGCCTATTGCTCTTTTTTATCTCATCTAAAAACTTAAATAAAAGAGCATCTATCTCAACTAATCTGGGCTTGAATTTTTTATCTAGCCCCAGCACATAGTCAGGCGTCGTCTC
>JAZQJR010000178.1:0-2496 GCA_045541715.1 Acutalibacteraceae bacterium | reverse complement strand
CCCAGCGTTTGCTGGGACCCTAATACAATGTGAGCGCTAAAGCGCTCACATTGGCCTCGCGGCTAATTCGTAAGCTTCCCCTCTATATCCCCGTTTCCAATTTATTGATGGGTCATAGCTTAATTTCATAGCCAGAACAATTCAGCACAAAATTGTCGTCAACTCTTTCGACATAAGTACCCTCCGCCTTTTTAAACCCGCTTTTTATGTAAAGGTTGTTGGCCGGGACATTAGTTTTTCCGACAAGAAGCCTTAAATAAATTGCCCCCATAGACTTGGCAACCTCTTTGGCTTTTTCTAGCATGAAACGCCCAACGCCTTTTCGTAAGTACTTGACATTGACACCAAACCGATTTAAATATACGGCATTAGCAGTGCTGTTTGCCCATTTTATTGAGTTTCCCTCAGCACTAGAGCTGCATATGGCAAACGCTGCAATGATTTCACCATTTTCAGCTAGCAAATAAAGCCGCTTGTGCTCTATGTCTTCTTCGAAATGCTCAAAAGGGTAAACTTCATCCCACATTTGAATTTTGTTGTCAGCCATGTTCTTTACAATTTTTTTATACACCGCTTTAAGCTGCGGTAAATCTTGCAGTGAAGCCAGCCTAAAAATCATTGTTTGTACTCCTTTTTTAAACGTTGATTTTTATTGTAACATACTGGGTTTCAGAGTTGTTAAAAAATGACTACAAATATGCGAGTTCACTTTTTACTGGAACAACATCATTAAAGCGCAGCCGCGAGGCGCTCGAAGGCACAAATGTGCCTTCGAGCAATTAGGGTCCCAGCGTTTGCTGGGACCCTAATACAATGTGAACGCTAAAGCGCTCACATTGGCCTCGCGGCTAAATTGCAGATTTGAGCGCCTAAATAGAACTTTTACAAAAACCCAATATGGGGGCGCATCCTATATTTTATCTTATATTTAGCAGCGAGAACAAAGAAAATAAGTACTTATTTTCTTTGTTCTCGCGGCTTTGTAGACACTAGTTCAGAAAACACCTTATAGTTTAAGATAATTTATAACAGTACCGCTTTGGCAATTTTCTATAACAGAACGATTATCACTCCAGAAGTCAGAGCAGACAAGCTCACCCGCTAAGTGTAGCGTGTTTATTTCGCCACTAGTAGCACAGTTTTTTATTAGACCACCAGGCAGCTTTCGAACACAAGTAGCAGCCATTTTTTTATCTCCCACAAGATTTTGGGCGGATATGCCGCCAACTACGATACCATTAATTTTGCAGTTGGTCGAGCAGTCGGAGATAGTTTCATAATTAACGGCACAAATGCCGCCAACCTGGTAGCCATTTATATAGCCCGAAAATTTGCATTTCTCAATTAGGCCGTTGTTCCTTGAAACAATACCACCGATGCAACCGTCGTGCAGGTCGGGGGCACTAATTGCCCTGCTTTGATAGTATTCATAGCCATTAGTCACATTTACGTTGGCGTTTAATATGTAAGACTTTGCCTCGCAATTTATAATTTGTCCATAGTTATACGCAGCAATCCCGGCCGACTCGGGCATTTTAAAAACACCATCGCCTTTTATGCCCTTTTCGACGCAATTATTAAGCAAAGAGCATGTCTTACAATTTTCGATAGTGCCATGGTTAGTGCCACAAATTCCAGAACAAATGAAGTCTTTGGTGGTTATTCTGCCGGTTGATTCACATCCCTTAATCGTCCCATAATTAGTGTTGCAAACACCAGCTGCACCATACGACCCATAGATTTCCTTGGAGCGCACTTTGCAATTTTCTATTGTGCCATAATTCACGTCGCAAATGGCGGCAAGCGCCTTGTTGGAGTTGCTTGTCTTAAAATAGCCAACAATATTCAAATTTTTTATCACAGCGCGCTCGCCAGCGTAGCCAAACAGTGCCGTGCCCTTTGAAGTGTTTTTGTCAAAGTTAATGTTACAGTCGATTGTATGGCCTTGCGCATCGAAATGGCCCTGAAATGCTTTCGACATAGGCAAAATTTTTTTCGTCTGATTATTAATCATGCAAAAACCGGCGCTGCACCAATCAGTGAGTTTGCCTCCTATTTTTTCGCTAGAGTTGAGGTAAATATTGTTAGCAAGCACAATGTACTGATTTTCAAAAGTGTTGCCAGAATTGACCTCATCAACAAACGAGTCAAAATCGGACTTGGAACTGATAGTGATAGGGTTTTCTATAGTTCGGCCAGGCTCTGCGAGATCAAGATTGCTTTTGGGGCTAATTGCTATTGGACGGCTAGTATTTTGGCTAGAATCCAACGTACTCGCATATCCACCAAGTTGAGGTGCCAAGAAAAAACTAAAAACCGAGAACATAATAGCTACTGACTTTTGCACAAAATTTTTTTCACTACAAGACATATGCTATACCTACCTTTCTGACACAAATAAAATTTTATTACGATTTAATTAACTCCATTTTAACACGTTTAGAACCTAAAAAACATCTTTTGTAAAAATTTGTGTTAAAAAATAGTAAAAAATAG
>JAZQJR010000177.1:0-6423 GCA_045541715.1 Acutalibacteraceae bacterium | reverse complement strand
CCGCGAGGCCAAAGAAAATATTATTTTCTTTGTGGCCCATAGCTCAACTTTGTTGAGCTATGAGCTGGCCGAAGGCCCTGCGGGCCTTCGGCGCCTCGCGGCGCCCAGATGCTCACTTAAGGCCGCCGCAGATGCACTCGGCCAACCGATGAACCAACTCTTGTGTCGCCCAAATGTCGTCGGCGCAAATCATGCCGCAGGCCGTGTGAAGGTATCGGCAGGGCAGCGAAATCGCCAACGTCTTCACTCCTTCGCGGGAGGTATGAATCGCGCCGGCATCGTTTCCGCCGGCCACGAGCGACTTGACTTGAACCTTTATGTCGTGCTCCCTCGCCAAGGCCAGCGCACGCTCGTAAAGCGCCTTGTCGTAGATGGTGCTCTTGTCCATGAACGCGATGACCGCGCCGCCGCCGAGCTTGCAGACCTGCTTCTCGGCCGGGGTACCCTTTATGTCCGCAGCGGTGGTCGCCTCGACGACGAGCGCCACGTCCGGGCTGACAGCGAAGGCAGCTACCTTTGCGCCGCGAAGACCGATTTCCTCCTGCACCACAAACGTAAAATGCATGTCGAAAGGCAGGTCTTGCTTGAGCAAATTGATCAATATAAAGCAGCCGACACGGTCGTCGATGGCCTTGGACTTGACCATATTACGCTCGAACCTGAAGTTCGCCGGGAAGCATACGCTGTCGCCAGGCGAGACGCACTTCAAGGCCGCTTCCTTGCTTGCCGCGCCAATGTCGATGTACAGCTCATCGAGTGGAATGCTTCTTTGCCGCTCATCCGCATTCAAGAGGTGGACAGGCTTGACGCCGATAACGCCCGGCACTTTTTTCGAACCGACGACCACTCTCTTGCCGCAAGTCACGTTTGCGTCGATGCCACCAACCGCGCTGAACTTCAGCAAACCGTCATCGGTTATGTGCGTCACGATGAATCCGACCTCATCCATGTGCGCCGACAACATAAGCTTCTTGGCCGGCCGACGTGCGCCCCTCTTAAAGGCAATGATGTTCCCCAAATTGTCGACATTTATGTCCGTCGCGAAGGGAGAAATTTCCGCCAAAATTACATCTCTCACGCTGGCCTCATCGCCAGAAATGCCGTAGGAGTTGCACAATTTTTGCAGCAAAATTAAGTCATTAGCCATTTTCGTTGCCTCCCTCCAAGATGTACAGCGCCAGAAGCTTGGCGGTATTCTCGACGTCGGTTACGTCAATGAGCTCGACCGGCGTGTGCATGTAGCGCAAGGGAATCGACAAAAGCCCGCCGGCGATGCCGCCCTTCGTGGAGGTAATCGCGTCAGAGGTAGTGCCCGTCGAGCCGCTCATAACCTCCAACTGATGAGGAATCTTGTGCTGCTCGGCCAAGTGAATAAGCGCATTGGAAATGTTGCGCGAAAGCGAAGGTGCGATGCCTATCATCGGACCATAAGACAATTTGCCACTCTTTTCCTCTGCGACGGTCGGCTGCTGCGCAAAGCTTACATCCACCGAGATGGCCTCCGTCGGCTCGATGGCGAAGGCTGCAGTCTTCGCACCCAGCGCGTGGACTTCCTCCTGCGAGCTGAACAAGAACGTCACCTGGCAGTCAAGTCGTTCTCCCTCAAGTAGCTGCGCACAACGGATTAATGCGGCCACCCCTGCGCGGTTGTCGAGGGCCGGCGCGGTAACTTTATTGCCTAGCAATTTCTTAGGCTCGACATCAAATGAAACATAGTTGCCCACAGAAATTAGCTCGCAAGCCTCCTTGCCAAAAAGGCCTGTGTCGATGAGCAGGTTTTCTGTCTTTTCGAAGTCCTTTTTCTCCATCGTCGCCAAATGCGGCGGCGTCGTGCAAACAATCCCAGTAATTTCCTCTTTACCGTAGATTTTAACCGCTACGCCAGGCAAAACGCGACAATCTACGCCACCGCACGGCGCAATGTGCACAAAGCCAGACTCGTCGACCGCGGTGACCACCATGCTGATTTGATCGATGTGCGCGTCGATGAGAATGTGCCGCGCGGCGTTGGGCTTGCCAAGGCGACATATGACGTTGAAGTTCTTGTCGATGTCAATGTTAGCTTCAGCCAAGTGATTTTGCAGCTCCGATTTTATCAGCTCAGCAATGGCGGTTTCGTCGCCAGCGCCAGAAAATGTGCTGCACAGGCGAAATATTAAATCGATAAGCATGATAGGGCCCCTTTCAAGTTGGCTTGCTGCGGGGGCGCTGCACCCGGCCGTTCGGCCGGCAAGGCAAAGAGAAACTTTGCCTTGTGAATGCAATTTTATTGCATTCGGTGCAGTGCCCGCACTAGGCTAAAGTTTATTAACTAGCTCTTTAAAATGCCGCCCACGCGCAGCGAAATTTTCATATAAGTCGAAGCTGGCGCAGGCGGGCGAGAGCGACACGATATCGCCACAAGTTGAATTCTCGCGAGCGACAGCGACCGCCTCACTCATGTTGTTTACCGTGATGATTTTGAGCGTCTCGGGTGAGAACTTTGAGGAATTTACCACGGCCTCGCGAATTTTATCGGCGGTCTGTCCGAGGAGAATCAAAACCTTGACTTTCTCAGCGATGACCGAACCAAGCGTGTCGAACGGGATTTTCTTGTCGTAGCCGCCGGAGATCATGATGATTTTTTGCGGAAACAGCGACAGCGTGCCGCAAATGGTGCGAGTCGGGCTCGAGGCGATCGAGTCGTTGTAGTAGCGCACGCCGTCGACCTCGCGCACAAACTCAGTCCGGTGCTCAACGCCAGAGAAATTCCTCGCAACCGTGCGAATCGACTCGAGCGAGACCTCGTCGAAGACAGCCGCGATGGCCGCCATATAATTCTCGACGTTATGTTTGCCGGGTATGCGGATGTCGTTCACATTAAGGATTGGCTGCGCCGCTCCATTTTTGGCAAAAAATATCGTATCTCCATCCAGATAGACGCCATTTTCGCACGCACTTTTCGCACTAAAAAATACGGCTTGACCACGAACGCTGTCGCTAAATTGCTTCGTAATTTCGTTGTCGAGATTAAGCACCGTGCGCGAAAACGCGTTCTGGTGGAGCACGATATTTTTCTTCGCCTCGATGTACTCAGTCATGTCCTTGTGCACGTCGAGATGATTTGGCGAAATGTTCGTTATCGCGGCGACGTCTGGGCTTTTTCGCATAGAAATCAGCTGAAAACTAGACAGTTCCACAACAGCGACGTCGTCCTCGCGGATACTCTCAATCCTCGGCAGCAGCGGCGTACCAATGTTACCTCCGAGATGAACATTTTTGCCTTCCTGCTTCAGCAGCTCCGAGATAATAGTTGTGGTTGTGGTTTTGCCGTCGCTGCCCGTAACCGCAACAATCTTGCACGGACACAAATCAAAAAACAACTCCATCTCAGAGGTCACAACGGCGCCATTTTTTTGCACCTCAACAAGCTCCGGGCTAAAAAAATTCAATCCCGGCGAGCGAAATATTATATCGACGTCCAAATTTTTTAAGTAGTCGTCACCCAGTTTAAACTCCACATTGCAAGTCTTAAGCTGCTCAATGACCTCAACAAGTTGAGCCTCATTTTTGGCGTCACAAGCGCTTACAATGGCTCCCTTCTCGCTGAACAGCTTTATCAACGGCAAGTTACTTGTTCCGATGCCACAAAACGCCACCCGCTTGCCTTTTATGCTCTTAAAAAATCTATCTATATCACGCTGCATGCATTTGCGTCCCCTCAATTAGCCTTTAATACATATTATATGTAATCGCTAGTCGGATAGCAATCGTTCTCAACAAAAAAGGGGACCCAAATTAAAGGCATGGCAAAAATCACATCAAACCAGCAGCCGATTTAAGGTGAGGAAACAGCTGTTTAAACTCTCCAAACTTATTGTAAGCGTACACACAAACACGCATTACGGCCCGAAAAGTCTCTAACGAGTGAAAAAAGCACTTTGATTTGCGTTGTAGGGCGGCAATGTCATTTTGAAGGTCGGAATTGACACGCTTTCGACTGTAAATGTGTGGAATTTGCCTCGAAAATAAAGATGCTTCCTCAAATAAGACACTTTTTGATAGCTCGGGTTGGTATCGGAACAATAGCGTTTTGCTTTTACTGCATTGTCAACGATTTTTTGTGTCCGATTTTCACTTTTATCATATGCGACATCAAAACATACGATTTGCCACGGTTTTCTCGTCACCAGCGTTATCACGTAAGCTTTGTTTTTTCGCCTTGGTGTAAACAAAAAGCTCGTCCATTTCAATTATTTTGACGTTTTGGCTTCAGCTAAATTTTTTGGCCTTGCAAATACTGCATATATGGCTGCGATTTTTACAACAGGTAAAAATTAAAGAGGCAACTACTTTAGCAATATCCTCTTCGTTAATGTTTTTTTTGCATATCCTTTTTTAGAATCTCTACCATTTTTTACGTACTTCGCTTTACTCCTGTAATTCTCCGGAACTTTGCTCCTGAATAATTCGCTATTTTTTCATATTTCAGGTCTTATATTTTACTCTGCATATCTATTTTCGCAAGATGTCTAATGTTTGCTAAATCTAGCGCTTCATTAAATTCAAATCCCAACGCCACCCTATCTTCGTACAAGTCACTCAACGGAACCATCACAAATGCACGTTCTCTTATGCGCGGGTGTGGCAAAGCTAGGTGTGCGGTGTTCATTGCGACGCCTTCATACAGGAGTAAATCGATGTCAATTATCCTTGCGGCGTTTTTGAAAGGTCGCTCGCGTCCCATGGCTGCCTCTATGCCTAGGCAACAACCGAGCAACATCTCCGGCGTCAGTTCAGTTTGCAGCTTTACGCAGCAGTTAAGGTAGTCGTTTTGCGGGTCTGGTGTTTGAAATGGCTCCGTTTCGTATATTGAAGAAACTTTCTCTACAACAGTGCCAGGTAGTCTTTTTAGCGCCTCTATGGCAGTTCGCAAATTTTTTTCTCTGTCCCGCAAGTTGGTCCCCAGCGCAAGTACGGCCTCTTTCATTGAAAGTCCTTTCTTGTTCTCGCAATCTCGACGGCAACATAATCAAAGTCAGCATTTATGGGTGCTTCCGGCTTTTTGAGGCAAATATCAACACGCTCTATCGGCGCGAAGTCGTTAAGAATCTGCTCCGCAACCCTATGCGCGACCCTTTCTAGCAAGTCGTATTTGTCCTCTGACATCACTCGTGCGGCCGTCTTCAGGATTTTAGCATAGCTTACCGTGTTATCAAGGTTGTCGGTTTTTCCGGCCTTGTCCACCGAGCAATATGCGATAATATCAACCACGAAATTTTGCCCATCAGCTTTTTCCTCGGGATTAACTCCGTGGTATGCGAACACCTTTAGGCCTTTGATAATGATTTTGTCCAATTTTGCCCCTCCAAACTAAGCTCTCAAAACAACATCGGCGACGCGAGCCGCCTGAACGGCCTCTTTTACGTCGTGGACGCGAAGTATATTGGCGCCGCCCATAAGCGCAATCGTGTGAGCGGCAATCGTTCCAGGCAGTCGCTCCTCAAAAGGCGGCTCTCCGCACGGCGTACCAATAACTCTCTTCCGAGAGGCACCAATTAACATCGCGCAACCGTCAATCACGTATGCACTCAAATTTTTTATCACACTGAGATTTTCCTCGTAAGCTTTGCCGAAGCCAATGCCTGGATCAAAGCAAATTCTATCCTTAGCGATGCCTTTGCTTGTCATAGTTTCAAGTTTAACCTCAAAAAAGCCCCTCATTTGACTGTTTGGGCCATCATGCATAACTATACAGCCGCAGTCACTTTGGCACGCTATTTTCACCATTTCTGCGTCCGTAAAGCCAGTTACGTCATTTATGCTGTCTACACCATAATTTAGCGTCTTTTTTGCAACTTTAGGATAAAAAGTGTCCACGGAAATTGGAACGCGAATTTGCTCTCTTAGAATGCTCAAAACAGGCAACAGTCTTTTTAGCTCTTCTTCAGCGGTTATTTTCACGCGTCCTGGCCGAGTTGACTGCGCACCTATGTCGATGATATCAGCCCCGTCAGCCTGCATTTGCAGGGCGTGAGCAACGGCATCTTCCACGTTAAGCCATTTGCCACCGTCCGAGAAAGAATCCGGCGTAACGTTCAAAATGCCCATTATGTAAGTTTTTTTGCTTAAATCCAGCTCAAATTTGCCAGCCTTGAAAAAGCTCATTTCCGCTACCAGCCTTGCTTAATGAGATTTATTGCCTCATTGCGTTTTTGCAAGTTGTCTTTAAAAACACCGTAAAATGCCGCGGTTCTCGTCTTCGAGCCAGCAGCTTTTATTCCGCGCATCGTCATGCAAAGCTGTTCCGCCTCGATGAGTACTATCACACCTGCCATATCGGCGTTTTCGTAGATAAACTTGGCAATTTGCTCCGTCAAGCGCTCCTGAACTTGCAGTCTTTTCGCAAAGCAGTCCACTATCCTTGCAAACTTCGAGAGGCCG
>JAZQJR010000176.1:0-10038 GCA_045541715.1 Acutalibacteraceae bacterium | reverse complement strand
GAGGCGCCGAAGGCCGGTGGGGCCTTCCGCTAGCCATGAGCCCAACTTGGTTGGGCTCATGGCTACAAAGAAAATATTATTCTCTTTGGCCTCGCGCGCCGGCGGTGGCAGCCAAGTCAATAGAAAATGCACATTTAGGGCACTCCTTCGTCATTACATGCTTTACATTTCATGGAAATAGTATATCATAAGTGCTTCTATAGGGCACTCCCTCAAATTAAAACGCTTACGACTATCTTGAACGGCTATTTATATACTTCTAACCCAAGATAAGGCTTTACGAATCTTTTGGTATCATCCAATTTTTATTGCAAATCAACCTTAACTTTTGGGACACCGCTCATATGAATAGGCTCTCGAAAATCACCGTGGCTATTCGATATATGCTTATAAAGCTTAAACACATCGCAATTATTCTCTTTTAAACAAACAGTAATGGCCTTACTTGCCAACTCAGATATCCGCTCTTTCACAACGCTTTTCACTTTTTCATTAGAACTAATCTCATTTGCATTGTACAAGTTCAGGTCCACTTTCAAGCAAATATCAAAAGAGGGCTTGTCGTTTTTCAACTCCACTTTTATATTTGACTTCGCCTTGTTGAGCTCGAAAAACACCTTTTGACCATCTATTTCAACGCTATCCGAGATATTTTTTGCCTTACCGAGGAGCAACAAGGCCCCTTTCGTAGCATTCTCGTCGAGAACTATCTTCAATTTGTCATCCTTAAAAGCAACCATCTTTTGGCAACTTGTCTCCTCGTTTTCATAGTCGAGATACCAAACTTTGGCCGACTTTGATGGGCTATTTAGATCGCCTAAAATGTATCTTATTTGCGAGTTGATGCCGTCGTCCTTCTCTTTGCCCACACGCGTCGTTGCTAATATATCCTCAGCGTTAAAATTATTCTCGCTGGATAAAATTTCTTTGGCCGGAGTGCTCGAAATCAACACTTCAACGGTTGGCCTAAGCTTGTGATTCGTTAAAAAAAAGCGTAGCGTCTCCCCTACCCCACTCTTCGCGAGGTCTTCGCTGAGTATCAAAACCATCGCGTGCGAATACAAGATTTTCTTGCCGCTCTGATTCTCAATTTGCTTGACAGCATCCAGCAACGTTTCCCCCATCGCGCTCACCGTCGTGACATTTTTCTTTGAGCTGTTCGAATTAGAATCCTCTGTGTTTTGCGCGTTCAAGGCCTGCACGGTCACCTCATATTCGCCATCATTTTTGTCCACACCGAGACCGTAAACTATCATCTGCTCGTCGAGACCAGAGACATGGTTGCAGCCTGTTAAGAAGCACACCAACGCTAGCTCAAACACGAGAAAAAGCTTTTTCGCAGTCACATTTGAGCACCTCGCTTCAGCAAAAATTTGTGCCGCGCTATTATCAGCAGAGGAATCACTATGGCTGTAAGTATCGTCGGCACAACGATGAAATTTGCGTCGAAGAAAAAATGCGCGACGCCCTTGAAGGCCGGCACTACTAGGCTAAACACGAGCACCAAAATGTCTCCGAAAAAAATTACCTTCTTGCTGTGTTGTGCGCCGAATATTTTTTTCGCTACGAGAAAAAACGCGAATAAAAACATTGCCACGGTGATGAACAACCCCGACGTGAAAACTCCCAAATAAATCGCATCCAGACGCCGGAAGACGCCGATTTCCGCTACGCTAGCCGCCGTGTAAATCGGGAAGGTCTGCGTCTTTAAATAGTCTCCAAGCGCGCCCGTCACGAGGACGACTAAAAAAATAAACAGCAAATAGACGCTTGCACTTGTGGCAAAGAGCGCTTTTTTTATGCTTCCATTGGCAAAAGGCACAAGCACTCCAGCAAGTGGCACAAAAAATGACAGCGAGACTAAGTAAATGGTGCCATTGAAAGTGTCGACAAAGTCGTTGTAAATGAGCGGCGAAAAGTTGAGCGGGTCGACTTGAGGCAGCAGCGCAAACACAATGAATAGCACCGCGGCGCAGATGAGGAATAAAATCACCGAGCAGGCCCGCGCTAGCCCCTCGATGCCCTTGCACGCCGCGTACGAGGCAGCCAAAATCACGCATAGCGTCAGCAAAAACAGCGAGATTTCCGGGTTCACGACGTCCTTGACGAAGACGTTGAACAGCGAGAGCACATAGCAGCACGCAAACAGATAATACAGCGCGTAGGCTGCGAGAAAAACCTTGCCCAACCGCGGAAAACTCACTGCGCAATGGTCAGCGATAGTCATCGTTGGGCTAATTTTGTGCAGCTTGAGAATTGGCAAAATTAGCACTATATTTACAAAAAATGTAATCACCGCCGATAAAATGTGATTCCACATATTGGTGCTTTTTGCCAGCGGCAAGTTGTACGTAATCCCGATAATTACGTTGCACAAAAATAGCAGCGAGAACAGCTGTGGCGCGCTTATTACGTCTTTTCGTTCCATGTCTAGGCCCTCATTTTAGTGTGGCATATTTTGTATTTTTTTGCTTTTCTTTGACAATGTTTTCCATCCCGCTCTCGTTATGACATCTCGTAAGCTATGAAAATTAAACGGTGCAATCGGAGCTACAAACGGTACGCCAAAGCTCGATTTTGCGCAAATATTCACGATTAGCACCGAAAATAGCAGCATTACGCCCCATATGCCCAAAATTCCGCCGACGATGATGAATATTAGCCGCAAAATCGCCGTTGGCTCGTACAGGTTCGGGATGACGTACGACGAAATCGCCGTCAGCGCAACGACCATCAGCGTGGGAGCGCCGATCAGCCCGGCATTTACGGCCGTCTCGCCGATGACCAACCCTCCAACGATGCTCACTGCGTGTCCAAGTGGTCGCGGCAATCGAAGACCGGCCTCGCGCATAATTTCGTAGATGAAGTGGATTATCAGCGTCTCGAGCATCAATGGAAACGGCGTCCCCGCGATGGCCGAGGCGATTTTGGTGATGAGCCGGTCCGGGAATACCTCCGGGTTGAACACCGCAAGCGCCACGTACAGGCCCGGCAAGAGCGTCGAGATGAAAAACGCGAAGTACTTGAGCCACCTCGTCAGCGTCGCAAAGTACGGCCGCTCGGCGTAGTCGTCGATGGTCTGGAAGTACTCGATGAACAAATACGGCACGATCAGCGCAGTCGGAGTGCCGTCCACCAAAATCGCGATGCGTCCCTCTGCGATCTTCCCGCAAACGGTGTCCGGCCGCTCAGAGAAGCCCACTCCGCTGAATAGCGACAAATCGCCCGGCTCCTCGAGGTATGGAATCAAGTATTCCGCCGCGAGGAGATTCTTTAGGTTCACCCTCGCCAGCCGCCGCTTGAGTTCGGCCAAAATCTTGCTCGAGACTGCATCCTTAATGTAGCACAAGCAAATATCCGTTTGGCTGGTCTCGCCGACGGCCAAGAACTCAAACTTCAGCTTCGGATTTTTAATGCGCCTACGAACGAGCGTCAAATTTATGCGCACAGCCTCCACGAAGCCCTCCTTGGAGCCCTTTTGCATGACCTCAGTCTCCGGCTCGGCGATGCTCCGGAAATTAAAGCCTTGCACGCCGATGGCCAAAGCCTTAGTGCAGTCGTCGAAGAGCAGCAGCGCAAAGCCCGACATCACCAGCTTGAAGGCGTCCTCGAAGGTCGTCACGTCAATGACCTCGCTGATGGACAGGATGTTATTTTTTATATAGTTGAATTTTTCCTCGCCGGACAGGCTCTCCTCGCTAAACGCGTAAACAATCGGATTCATCACGCTCGTCGCGAACATTTCCTTATTTATCATGCCCTCCATCGTGATGATCGCCGCGCTCGTGTTCAGAATTTCTATCGGGCGAATCGTCAAGTCGGCACTCTCGTCGAAGGACCTCTTAAAATAGTCAAGATTTTTCTCCAACTTTGCCGTCAATAATTGCTTTTTAGCTTCCTTGAGGGGCTCATTCTCCGCCTCAAATTTTCGCATCAAGTTCCTTAAAAGTTTCATCATCGAGCTCTCATCTCCCGAGTTAATTCTTTCCATAATTTCCGTAAATTATACAGATTTGCATAATTTTGAGAGAACCGGTGCAAGATAATCTCGGTGATGAAAATGATAATTTCGCTAATCCGCACGGTAATCCTGTACGTGCTCATCATTTTGGCGATGCGCCTCATGGGCAAGCGGCAAATCAGCGAGCTGCAAACATCCGAATTGGTCGTCACATTCCTAATCTCGAACATCGCCTCCATACCCATGCAAAACGCCGGAATTCCGCTATTTACCGGGCTTATCCCGATTGTCATATTAGTTTTTTGCGAGATTATCCTCTCGAATGTCATGTTAAAGAGTTGCAAGTTTCGAAGGTTCATCTGCGGGCGCCCTATTATAGTCATCGACCACGGAAAAATTGACCAAAAGGCCATGAAAGACTTGCGTATGAGCACAGAGGACCTATTCGAGCAGCTTCGGCAGTTGGACGCCTTCAACCTCGAGGACATCGAGTTTGCGATAGTGGAGACGAACGGCAAAATGAGCATAATGAAAAAGCCAAATAAACAGCAAGTAGATGCCGGATTGCTTGGCCTTGAGCCGTCGCCGCAAGAGCTGGAGACGGTAATTGTCAGCGATGGAGAAATCTCGGAATCATCGCTGGCTGTATGTGAATTGTCCGAAAAGTGGCTGCGGGACATTCTAAAACGAAAGCACTTAGAGCTAAAAGATGTCTTCATCATGACGGCCGATAAGAGTCAAAATTTCAACATCATAAAAAAAGAGGATGCAAAATGAAACGATTTGTCACCGCGATAGTCCTGTTTGCCGTCACAATCGCTGCTTGCGTGGCCGAGACAATTTTCCTCGACAAGACTGTGTCCTCGTTCTCGCAGGACATAAACCTCGCAATGGACGAGACCGGCAATGAAAATCTAACCTACGCAAGACAACTCACCGAGGACATCGCGAGCAGATGGCAAGAACAACAGGCATTCATCTCGACCTTTATCAACCACGACCGCCTCGAGGAAATTGGCCAGTCGATAATCAGTATGAAGACGAACCTCGAACAAGGTCAGATTGAGGATTTTTTTGTCGAAAGCGAGGTGGCCAAGATGCAACTTAACCACCTCCGAAACACCGAGTCCCCATCGATTCAAAATATATTGTAAATAGGAGCGCCTTGGGAAACATCTTGCCGCTTGCCGCGCCGCGAGGCGCCGAAGGCCCCGTCGGGGCCTTCGGCCAGCCCAGAGCTCAACAAAGTTGAGCTCTGGGCCACAAAGAAAATAATATTTTCTTTGGCCTCGCGGCCGATGCAGCTAAGCATGAAGGAAATTTTTAACAGGCACTCCAGTATCAAAACTATAAAATTTAGCTCGCGCTCTTGAGCTGCAGACGCAATTTATCCGAAATCATCGCAATGAACTCGCTATTAGTTGGCTTGCCGCGGCTATTATGTATCGTGTAGCCGAAATAGGAGTTCAAAATGTCAACGTCTCCCCTATCCCAAGCGACTTCTATCGCGTGACGAATGGCTCTCTCGACCCTTGAGGACGTAGTGGAAAATCTCTTTGCGACGGACGGATACAGCTGTTTCGTGACGGCGTTGATGATTTCGGGGTTCTCAACAGACATAATAATGGAGTCGCGCAAGTAGTGATAGCCCTTTATGTGCGCAGGCACGCCGATTTGATGCAAAATCTCGGTGACCTTGAATTCTATGCCGAGCCCCTTGTCCAGGATCGGGACGGCTTTTTCTCTCTCTATGTGATGAATATTCGTAATCATTTCTAAAATCCTCTCTGCCAAGTTTTTCACGTCAAATGGCTTTAATGCAAAGTACGATGCTCCCGCGGATAAGACCTCTTTCTCGAGGGCGGGGCTATTAAAATTCGACACGACGACGAAAAGCGGCAAAGATTTATCGTCTTCGGCGAAGGATTTCATCACGCCGATGGCGTCGAGGCGCGGCATAAAGAGGTCCATTATGACGACATCGGGATGAAACTTTTGTGTAGATTCCAGGACTGCCAAGCCATCTTTTTGAATAAACTTGCAATCGAACCCAAATTTCTCAAAAGTTGACAGCGCATCTCGAGTGAGTTCTTCACAATCCTCCGCGATTAGTAGTTTAAAGTGAGTTCCCATACTTTTTTCCTCCAGTTGTTATTGACAGTATCCATATATTACCATATGCATTTTTAACTGGCAAGACTTTCCAAATAACTTTTTTATCTTTGGAGGCAAGAATAAAATATTGGAAGATTTAGGAAATCTTTTTATAATCTGTGATGTCCATTTCCTGAATTTTCGATATCATATTTTCGGCGAAAATAGCATAGCCTTTCTGCGGGTCATTCACGAAAACATGAGTAATGGCGCCCACCAGCATGCCATTTTGGAGTATAGGACTCCCGCTCATCCCCTGGATAATTCCGCCGGTCTGGCTGAGCAAATTTTCATCAGTTATCTTAATTATCATATTTTTACTGGCCAGCTCCTCGTTGTAGTTGATGTGAATTATGTCAATATCGTAGGGCTCGGGTGACGTACCCGTTATCGTGGTCAAGATTTGAGCTTTCCCCTCTTTCACTTGCTGTTTCATCGCTATTTTCACATGTTCCTTGCTAGAGAGTGCGTGGCTGTACCTCCCATAGATGCCACTGTACGTGTTCTGAATCAACTTTCCTATCGGCTCGCACTCAATGAAATACGCCTTGAGCTCGCCTGGGTTTCCCTTGATGCCCTTAGCGATGTCGTTAATTTTCACTTTAATTAAATCGCCGTGAGAAAGCGGCAGCAGCTCGCCGGTATCGATGTCGCAAATGCCGTGCCCTAGGCCGCCAAAGAGATGCGTTTTCTCGTCCCAAAAGGTAACCGTGCCGATACCGGCAGAGCTGTCCCGCACCCAAATGCCCAGCTTGTATGTGCCATCTTCGCCACGCACAGGCAACATTTTTGCCTCGTACTTCATGCCATTGCGGACAACCTCCGCGCTCATCTCTTCGCCATTGCTGGCCTCCACCAGTTTAATTAGCTCCTCATTGCTGCTAACTTCTTTTTTATTCACCGTCAAAATGATATCGCCCTTCTGTAGGCCGGCTTGCTTCGCCGGATTAAAGACACCATCGCTAGTCTTTACGTCCGAGATTCCCACAATAATCACGCCCTTCGTAAAGAGCTTCACACCAAACGGGTCGCCGCCGGGCACCACGTATGCGTCCTCGATTTTTTGTATATTCACCCGCTTTATTGGAATTATATTCATAAAAGAAACGTCCGCGCTGTAGGTTGGCGCGCCGTCCTTGCGAGAGTCCGCGGTTATAGCCGAATCTCCTTTCTGATTAAGCGTCAAAAATTTATTCATAGTCGCCGCGCACGTCGGCGTTATTCTATAGCTGTCCGGCAAATGATGTGCAGCCGTCGCACAGAAGCTTAAAATAAAACACGCCGCCACACTTGCCACAACCGCCAGATTTCTAAAAAATTTTTTCAATGTTTTCACCTCCAAGTCCACTGAGTATACTTTTCCACGATATCGACTTTTTATTTTGCTAAATGTTAGCGCGTGTCGTCAAAAGATTTTCAACCAAAGAGCGATACATCTAATTTGGATCGCTTCTAAGTGATAATGAAATAAAAGATTTATATTGGTAGTGCCCTCGTTGAGCATTTAAATGAAACTCTAGAGACAAAATGCTGATTTCAGGTGAGGAAAATTCTTTTTAGCGCGAGAAAATAGATTGAATGCATTAACAAAAATTTTGAAGACAGCCTTAGCTATTTCAAGTGATCGAAAAAAGCATTTGGACCTTCGGCGTAAAGGCGGGATGTAGTGTCGCCAGTCAGAGTTTGCACCTTCAACGGTGTAAGTCAGGCTTTTATTTTTTAGCGAAGTATGAGTGCCTTCGTAGCACACTTTTGTGTACGCCGAATATGTTTCAAAATAGTACTGACGCGTATTCACAGACGATCAACTAAGAGGCTGTATCAATAAAAAAAGAAATCTAAAAAAGTAAAACATATTAATAAAAAATTCTCAAAAAACCAGGCGATTCATCGCTGAAAAAATCAAAGCAAACTGATACACTCGCGTTTTTTGTGAACGCTTGGGCTATTGGTACAGCTTATAAATGCTGAATTCGCTCTCGACTTTTATCGAAAGCTATGTCGAAACCTACGTTTTCCCGTGTATCTCTACTGACCAGCGTTATCGCGTAAAATCTGTTTTTTCTCTCGACAAAGCTGTACAGCTCGTCCATTTCAATGACGTTAAGCCGTGCTCTGGGAAGCACTTTGGGCTCAATATTTTTCGCATATTTCCGAATCCAATACAGGCACATATTTTTCCAGATTCCCAGAATTCGGCCGACTGCTCGGCCACTATTTCCCTCCAAATATAATTTTATCGCCTGATTCTTGGTTTCTTCGCTATGGTCTCTCTTTTTGCTTTCATGGGTGTAATATGTTCCGCCTATTTTGCATTTGTACTTTTGGCTTCCCGCCTTTGTTTTCCAGCTTTTGTTTGATTTGTTTCATTATTACATGCTTTACATTTCATAAATCTAGTATATCACAAATGCTTCTATAGGGCACTCCCCTAAAATAAGGAGTGCCCTAGTCGAGCATTTAAATAAAACTCGAGAGACAAAATTTGGATTTCAGGTGAGGAAAATTCTTTTTAGCACGAGCAAGTAGATTGAAAGCATTAACAAAAATTTTGAAAACAGCCTTAGCCATTTCAAGTGATCGAAAAAAGCATTTTGACCTTCGGCGTAAAGGCGGAATGTAGTGTCACAAGTCAGAGTTTACACCTTCAACGGTGTAAGTTTGACTTTTATTTTTTAGCGAAGTATGAGCGTCTTCGTAGCGCACTTCTGCGTATGCCGAATACGCGTCAGAGTAGTATTGACGCGCCTTCACGGAGCGATCAACAAGCGCTGAATTCGCTCTCGACTTTTGTCGAAAGCTATGTCAAAACCTACGATTTCCCGTATATCTCTACTGACCAGCGTTATCGCGTAAAATCTGTTTTTTCTCTCGACGAAGCTGTACAGCTCATCCATTTCGATGACGTTAACCCGCGCATTTGGCGTCTCTTTGGCCTCAATATTTTTCGCATATTTCCGAGTCCAATACAGGCACATATTTTTCCCGATTCCCAGTATCTGCCAACATTTCTGCTACTGTTCCCTGCCAAATACAGCTTTATCACCGGCTTCTTAATCTCCTTGCTGTACCTTCTCTTTTTGCCTTACGGAACGTAATATTTTCCGTATATTTGCACTCGTACTTTTGGGTTCCCGCCTTTGTTTTTCCAGCTTTTGTTTGATTCGTTCCGTCATTACATACTTTACATTTCATGGAAATAGTATATCATAAATGCTTCTACAGGGCACTCCCCCGTACCTCCAAATTATTTGATTTTTTTCAAACAATTCGGACGGCTACGGGTAGCGTATGTTATACCAACGTCCCATCATTTTGCCTCCAGCGCATGGGAGGCTTTGGGCACAAAAAAGGCACGTCCACCGTCAAAAAACGTGGATATGCCTTAACTTTTGGTTTTTTACAATCTTAAAACACGAGGAACTCTAAGCTTCCACCAAGCAGCGCTTTTTTAATCAGACTTTAACCATTTTCCTCCAACTATCCTGTCGCGACTTAGATGAGATTTATTGTAAATTCGAAGCGGTTTATACGTTTTTTAGAAAAAAGATGGACATTGCTAATGTTGCATATATGGCGACGATTTTTACAAATGGTAAAAGCTCAAACAAACGGCTACTTATGTACCTTTTCAGCGGTTGATATCACAGGATATTCGCTTGCATATACTGGAATTTAGCAATGCCCAAAAATCCAAGTAAACATCCTTTTAGCGTTGAGACATTTAGCTTTTTCTTTTCATATACAGTTGCCATGAAAAGTATAATTAACGGGAATATCCATCTTAAAGGTAATGTTTGCCAGTATGTTTCGGTGATGACATTCATATAAAGTGAAAGTGCTATGACAGAAACAGCTTTAAGAACATCTGGTTTAACAATCAAATGCATAGTCATTATTGCAAGTAATGTAGCGAAAAAACT
>JAZQJR010000175.1:0-18440 GCA_045541715.1 Acutalibacteraceae bacterium | reverse complement strand
AAGAAAATAATTCTTATTTTCTTTGTGACCCAGAGCCCAACGAAGTTGCGCTCTGGGGTGGCCGAAGGCCCTGCGGGCCTTCGGCGCCTCGCGGCGCCCACAAGTCTGATGGAGGCACTCCCGAACGCAGCCTTCGCAGCGCCGCCCTTGAGTTATTCCTCTACCTTTGGCGTCGTCCCCGCCACAATCATCGCCTGGACATCCGCGAGCAAATCTGGCTCGATGGCGCGCGCCGGGATGATGAACAATTTTTCTTGCGGCAGATGAATCAGGAACATCTCGTTGAACTCCTCGAAAGCGCACGACCCATCCAGAGGGATTTTCCAGGAAGTGGTTCCCCCATCGACGTCAATTTCATCCGGATAAATCTCCACAGAGAGCTTTTTACCCGTAGTTAATTTATCTGCATTAAAGCCAACAAAAAAGCGTGGCATCAACAGCGAAGCAAAGACCAGTCCCAAAGATATTACTCCGAGTATAACATTAAAATTGCTTCCTGTTGCGAAAAATAATATGAAAAACATGACCGCCAAAACCGTGAAGAGGCAGGCCTCCACGATGGAGCGCGTGTTGTTGGCGCGGAAGAGGCCCGTATGCTTGAGGCAGTCGAAAATTTCCTCCTTGCGCAACACATAGCCGAATTTTATTCCGGCATATTGCTCCTCGTACTCCTCGGCATCGTCATCCTCGACGAACTCCGACTCAGAGCCATCCCAGCCCGAGTTTTGCGCCTCATCCTCCTGAGAATCTTGCACCTCGGCCGACATTACCTCCTGCTCAATCTGCTTTTCGTCCTCGATCGCAGTAGAATCGCCCTCCTGGGCCGCCTCCACGCGCGCGCCGGCCGAGTTGCTACTCGGGGCGACGGGAATGCCTTCATCATGCTCTTGCATAGTGTTCTCCTCTAAAAAGTTGTTAAAATTTTATATAATCGACGTTATACGTCGAGGTTTTGCACATATTTTGCGTTTTTCTCTATGAACTCTCGTCTTGGTTCGACCTTGTCGCCCATGAGAATCGTAAAGATCTCGTCGGCGGCGGCCGCATCAGCCAGCTCCACGCGCAACATTATGCGAGTTTCGGGATTCATCGTAGTCTCCCAAAGCTGCTCCGAATCCATCTCACCGAGACCCTTGTAGCGCTGAATGTCGGCACTGCCGCCGATTTCCTTGAGGATTTCGTTGCGCTCCTCATCGGAGTAGGCATACAGGTGCTTCTTGGCCTTCGTGATGCGATACAGCGGCGGTTGCGCGATGTAGACATGCCCTTGCGCGACGAGCGGCTTCATGAAGCGGAAAAAGAACGTCAGCAGCAGCGTACGAATGTGCGAGCCGTCGACATCGGCATCCGCCATGATGATGACCTTGCCGTAGCGCAGCTTCGAGATGTCAAATTCATCGCCGATGCCGCAGCCTAGAGCCGTTATGACCGGCATAAGCTTGTCGTTGCCGTAGACTCTGTCAAGGCGGGCCTTCTCCACGTTGAGCATCTTGCCCCACAACGGCAGAATCGCCTGGAATTTCCTATCGCGACCGCCCTTGGCCGAACCGCCCGCAGAGTCTCCCTCAACGATGTAAATCTCGGTTTCCTCGGGGTTCCGCGACTGGCAATCCGCGAGTTTTCCTGGCAACGAGGCCGATTCTAGAGCGGATTTGCGTCGGACTAGATCGCGAGCTTTTCTTGCGGCGTCGCGGGCCCTCGAGGCAGCAAGCGCCTTCTCGAAAATGGACTTGGCAACGGCCGGATTTTCCTCCAAGTAGGTCTGGAATTTATCTCCAACGAGGCTGTCGACCAAGGAGCGAATCTCAGTATTGCCGAGCTTTGCCTTGGTTTGACCCTCGAATTGCGCCTCTTTGAGCTTCACGCTGATGACCACCGTGAGACCCTCGCGCACGTCCTCACCGGAGAGATTTTTGTCGTTCTCCTTGAGGATGTTAAAGCGCCGCGCATAGTCGTTCATGACCCTCGTGAGCGCCCGTCTAAAGCCCTCCTCGTGGGTTCCGCCGTCGGTCGTGTGAATATTATTCGCAAACGACAGCACGAGCTCATTATAGCTCTCGTTGTATTGCATTGCAACCTCGACCTGGGCCGAATCGTCGGGCAAAGCCTTGGAGAATGCGATGACATCGGGGTGGATCACATCGAGGCCGCGCTTTTGATGGATGTACTCCACGAAGCTCGATAGGCCGCCCTCGTAGTGGAATTGCTCCGAATGCAGCTCCTCGGTGCGCTCGTCGGTGAGGATGATGTTGACGCCGGCGTTCAAGAAGGCCTGCTCACGCAACCTCGTCTCGAGGACCTCGAACTCGTAGACATCGGTCTCGGCGAAGATTTCCTTGTCCGCCTTGAACTTTATCTCGGAGCCTTTGCGGTCGGTCTCGCCGAGGATTTGCATTTCGCAGGTCGGCACGCCCCTCTCGAAGCGTTGAAAATAAATCTTGCCGTCTTGAAAAACGCGAACCTCAAGCCATTCCGAGAGGGCATTCACGACCGAGGCGCCCACTCCATGCAGGCCGCCCGAGACCTTATAGCCGCCGCCGCCGAACTTACCTCCCGCGTGCAGCACCGTGAAGACCACCGTCAGCGCCGGGATGCCCATCTTGGGGTGCAGCCCCACCGGGATGCCGCGCCCGTTATCCGTGACGCAAACGACCTCGCCGGGCAAAAGCCGCACATCAATCTTGTCGCAAAAGCCCGCCAAAGCCTCATCGATCGCATTGTCCACGATCTCGTAGACCAGATGGTGCAGGCCGCGCGGCCCCGTCGACCCGATGTACATGCCCGGCCGCTTGCGGACCGCCTCGAGCCCCTCCAGAACTTGTATCTCGTTCGCGCCGTATTCGTGATTCACACCGGCAACTTCCGCATTACTCAAGCTTAACCCTCCGTTTTATCGTCTGAAAATATACTTTTTGTAGTTGTTTTTGCATCGTTTTTTAAAGGCTTTCTCAAGTCGTATTTTTTCTCAACTCACGCTTGCCTTAACCCCTCGCAAACGCCGGTCTATACGACCCGACGAAACTTTTGCCACCTTTTGCTCATTGTTTTGGCCTCGGCAAATTATACTCTTCGTAATTGTTTCGCCCATCACTTCTTCAAGTGAATGAACTTCGGCACTTGCGCGTAGAACGCCAGGAATAAAAGTGCGATGATCGCCGCGCCGAGGAGGTAGCTGCGCACGAAAAACGAGAAAAGGACCATCACGATGCCGACCAGTACCGCCAATATTCGCGCCAAGTTTTTTATGTCCTTGCTCAAGAAAACCTTCGAGAACTTCCGGCAGCTCGGACAAAAATATTCCTCATTCGCCTTGGCCTGAAAGGCCCCCGCAAAACTCACTCGCTCCGCGCAATGCGGACATTTTAGCTTGCCTTTTTTCATAAGAACCTCCCCATTTCGTTGCGCTTTAGTAGGGTCGCCGCCGCCAACGGACTTATGAAAATCTCGTCGACGCGGGGCTTTTGGCCACTCGCTAACAGACGGCGGAATCTCTTGTCCTTGCCGGGCTTTTGGCCACTATCGCATACCACAAACGCCTTCGGCAACTCATCCATGGCCACCGTCGTTACGCGATTTTCCTTCTCGGCCGCGGCCAAAAACTCCCGCGTCGAGCCTCGAATCGTACTCGTGTCCAGGTCGAAAATGCCGATGATTTCGCGCGTCTTGGCGACCACGCCTTGCCCCAAATGCAGATACATAAAAACACCTTTTCTTCTCAAAGTTCTGCTCGGATTTCGCCCTGCTCGACCGTGAAAACCGCGCCAGCTGCCAGTTTCTTGCCCAAGTCTCGCTCGCAACACGTGATGAAAACTTGCTTCTCCGCGATGGAGTTCAGCAGGTAGCTTTGCCGCGTCGCGTCGAGCTCGCTCAGCACGTCGTCCAGCAAAATCACCGGCGGCTCGCCCAGCGCCTCCCGCATCAGCTCGGCCTCCGCAAGCTTCATCGCCAAAACCGCGCTGCGTTGCTGCCCTTGCGAGGAAAATTGTCGCGCTGACTTACCCTCGATTTTTATCTCAAGGTCGTCGCGGTGCGGCCCCCGCGTCGTGAAGCCCAGCATTAGGTCCTCTTCGCGCGTCTCGTGCAGCCTGCGCCGAAATTCCTCGCGCAACTCCTCGAGCTCCGTGCCGGGGCCTCGCGCCGCCGACGGCCGATATTGTATCGAAAGCGCCTCGCGGCCCGCCGACAGTCCGCCATAGAACTCCGCCAACGCCGGCCACAAGCTCTCCACATAGGCGAACCGCCGCCGCATCAGCTCGGCGCCGCACTCGGCCAACTTCTCGTCCCATATATCCAGCGTATCGGCCGCTTTGTTGTCCTTTTTGAGGTGCCGCAGCAGCGAATTTCGCTGAATTAAAATGCGTCCGTACCGCAAAAAGTGCTGCGTGTAGCTCGGTTGCATCTGACAAATCGCCGTATCGAGGAACTTTCTGCGTACGCCGGGCCCCTCCTTGATGAGCGCCAGATGCGTCGGCGAGAAAACAACCGCGCAGAATCGCCCGACCAGCGCCGAGGCCGATTGTTGCGGCACGCTGTTTATTTGCACCTCGCGCCGGCCCCCGCTGAGGGTCATGTTCAGGCGCTGCTCTCGCGAGAAGGCCTCCGCAACTAGTCGCAACTTCGCCATTTGGCCGCCAAATGCCACTAATTCCCGATCCTTCGCGCCGCGAAATGACCGCCCGCCCGTGAAGACCCACATCGACTCCAAGAAATTCGTCTTACCCTGCGCGTTATCGCCGCAAATCACGTTGACACCGGGGCTGGGCGCGATTTCGCCAGCGCACAAGTTGCGATAATTCTGGAAGGCTACGCGCTTAACAATCAAGGCTCAGGCTCCTCCTGCGCAACGGAAACTCGCACCTCATCGACCTCAACGACATCGCCCACGCGGAGTTTTTTCCCGCGCTGAAGGCAAGTTTCCCCGTTGAGCTTGACCTCGCCGGCCTGGATTTTCATCTTTGCCTGCCCGCCCGTTACGGTCACGCCTGCAAGTTTGAGTAAGTTGTCGAGGCGGATGAACGGCTCTGTTATGCGGATTATCGTCTTAGTCATCGCTGGCCTTCAACCTCACGGGAAGCACGAGGAACACGAACGAATCGCCCTCGAGGGGGACAATTTTCATCGGGCTGAGCGCGCCATTTATCTGAATTTTGACCTCATCGCACTCGGTATTCTTGAGCGCGTCGATCAAATACTTGTTGTTAAAGCCGATTTCGATGGGCTTGCCGCTGGTCGTCACCGGAATTTCGTCGTTGGCCTTACCGACCGTCGTGATGCACGAAACTTTTGCGGAGTCGTCCGCGAAAAGGCAACGAATGGGGCTTTTGAGGCGATCGGTGACCACCAAGGACACGCGGTCGATGCACTCGATGAGCTTCTTGGTGTTGACCGTGATCTCCGAGGTGTGCTCGGCTGGAATGGCGGCCTTGTAGTCGAGGAAATCGCCCTCCAGCAGGCGCGAGACCACGCAATAATTCTCGACATAGAAAATTATATGCTTACGGCCGATCGAAATATCGATTTTCGTGTCTTCGCCATCGGGGAGGAGCTTCAAAATCTCGCTAAGTGCCTTCCCGGGGACAACAAAATTCATCTTTTTTTCGCCGACAACGGGCTCTTTGCGCATCGCCAAGCGATAGCCATCGACGGAGACCAGCTTGAGTTCGTTCTCGCTGACCTCGAAGAGCGTACCGGTGTTAATCGGCTTAACGTCGGTCTCGGAGGTGGCAAAAAGCGTCTGGCGAATCATCCCTTTGAGCGTCAGGCAATCGATGGTCATCTTCTCCGCATCCGAGAGTTTTGGTAAGCCCGGATAGTCCTCGGCGGAGATGCCCACGATGGAGAACTCAGCCGGGGCGCTGGTTATGGTCGCGATGAGCCTCTCGTCGGTGGTGATCGTGATGGTCTCGGCCGGCGCCTTGCGGATGATGTCCGCGAGGATTTTCGCATTTATGACGATTTGGCCTGGCTGGTCGACAACCGCAGGAATCTCCGTGCTGATGCCGAGTTCCAGGTCGTAGCCGCACAGCGAGATGGCCATTTCCCTGGTCCGGATCAATATGCCCTCGAGTGCGGTGAGGCAAGATTTCGTGGAGACAGCTTTTTGAACATTCAACACTGCCTCGACGAGAAATTGCCGCTGACATGTAATTTTCATTTTGAACACCTCGATTTGGATTATAAATGCAATGAGAGAAATTATTTTTAGTCGTAATAGTAGGGGCGGTGGATTTGTTGAAACTCGGCGAAAAAGCTAGATTTTAAGCGCCTTGCGCGCCGATGAGGGGATGTTTATTTTTCGTTAAAAGAATTTTGAGTTTCCCCAAGCCGGTTTTTTCATTAACAATCGCGTGGAAAACTTTCTGTTGATTGTTGAAGAAAAGTTGAATGTTTTTCTCTCTGAAAATTTTGCTTTCAACCGATTTTGTTGAGAAGTTAAAAGCTTGTTAACAACTCAACATCGCCTATCGGTCGCGAATATTTTTGATGATATCCTCGATCATCGCCTTAGTTTTGGCGTCTTTTTGCATTGTCTTCTCGACCTGCTGAATTGCGTAGACAATGGTCGAGTGGTCGCGGCCGCCGAACTCCGCTCCCAACGCCGTCATCGAGAGTTGAGTGATCTCCCGAGCGATGTAAATGGCGGTCTGTCGGGCGTTGGAGATGTTCGAGGCGCGCTTGGAGGAGCGAATGTCCTCGGGCGAAACCCCGTACGTTCTGGCGACCTCCGTGATGACCTTCTCGACGGTGAGTGGCGGCGGCTGATCGTTGTTCAGGATGTCCGAAATCGCCGATTGCGCGGTCGCCATGCCGGGCTTGTCGCCCTGCAGCAAGTAGTAGGCCTTCATTTTCTTCACGGCGCCCTCCAGTTGCCGAATGTTGGTCTTCAGCTTGGTCGCGATGTACTCCGAGACGTTGTTTGGGATGTCGATGTCCAAAAGCTCGGCCTTGCGCTTGATGATCGCGATGCGCGTCTCGAAATCGGGCGGCTGAATGTCGGCGATGAGGCCCCACTCAAAGCGCGTGCGGAGCCGATCCTCGAGGGTTTGAATCTCTTTTGGCGGCCGGTCGGACGTCAGGACGATTTGCTTTTTGGCCTCGTAGAGCGTGTTGAACGTGTGGAAGAACTCCTCCTGCGTGGAGTCTTTGCCGGCGATGAATTGGATGTCGTCGACCAGCAAAATGTCGGTCTTGCGGTACTTTTCGTGAAAGTCGCGCGTGGTGCCCTTGCGAATCGAGTCGATGAGCTCGTTGGTGAACTCGTCGCCCTTGATGTACAGCGTGCGCATCTCGGGGTGCGACTTCTTGATGTCGTTGCAGATGGCGTACAGCAAGTGGGTCTTGCCGAGGCCGGAGTTGCCGTAGATGAAGAGCGGATTGTAGGAGCCGGCGGGGTTCGCGGCGACGGCCAAGGATGCGGCGTGGGCGAACTTGTTCGAGGAGCCCACAATATATGTATCGAAGGTCAGCTCTGGCACGGCGTCGATGGCGAGATTATCGTTCTTGGGCGGCGGCGCCGCACTCGCGCTGCTGGGAGTCACGAAGCAAATATTGATCTCGTTCGAGCCGAAAATTTCCTCGAAGGCGCTATTCAGGAGCGGGGTGTAGCAGCGCGTGAGCGTCTGCCGATGAAACTCGTTCGGGACCATCAAGATCGCGTCGCCGGTATCGAAGTCGATTTTGACCGGCTCGATGCGGCTAATCCAGGTTTTGTACGCGACGTCGGTGATGCGAGTCTTGCAGTACGAGCAGATGAGCTCCCAGGCCTCGTTGAAAGATTCCATTCAGATTGTTCCCTCCGGTATGATTTTTCACGTCTATTTCTTTTCTTTTCGCGCAAGGGGCGTTTTTACACTAAAGTTGCGTAAAAGGCTAACTTTGCGGCAGTTTTGGCAATTTTAAAGCGTGCGTGTTTTACGGCAAGTTTTTGCGGCCTTTTTCGCACGAAGGCCATCGAGAGGCGTTTTTTGTCTAAGTTTTTGCGAAAAGCCAAAGCTGGTGCCGTTTTCGCCGCAATAACGCAAAGGCCCTTTCTGCGCAAAATTATACATTGTTTAGCATAGCACAAATCAAAATCTTTTTCAAACGACCCTGCCTTCGCAAAAACTTTTTAAGGGGCCTTTTTGTTGACAACAGAGCATGCTTATGGTAAAATATCTCCAATACGGTGTTTGCGCGAAGGGAGGATGCTTTATGTTAAGAACTTATCAGCCGAAAAAACGCCACAGAAAAAAAGAACATGGCTTTCGCAAGAGAATGTCCGATAGAAACGGTCGCAGAGTGTTGGCGCGGAGAAGAGCTAAGGGTAGACATCGCTTGTCCTATTGATTTCTGAAGACCACTTTCGAGTTAGTGGTCTTTATTTCTTGAGGCGGAGTTTTCCTAGAGCTGGCGCGGCCTCGCGCAGAAAAGGACTATATATAAGTATGGAAAAAATCGTTACTTTGAAGAGAAATCGCGACTTTAGCCGGCTGTATAATAAGGGCAAGTCGCACGTGGCGCCGAGCGTGGTCGTGTATGTCTTGAGGAATCGCGTGCATCGGGTGCGGATTGGCATAACTACGAGTAAAAAAATCGGCAACGCGGTGGAGAGAAATCGTGCACGTAGAGTCATTCGCGAGGCGTTCCGGCAGCTGTTACCTCGCATAAGACCGGGCTTTGACCTGGTTTTTGTGGCGAGGAAGAAAACGACTCAAGTAAAAAGTACCGAGGTCGAGGTGGCGATGGAGAAACTCTTGCGCGACGCGAACCTGTTGCGAGAGGCCTAGGCGAGAGCGATGCTGAAGTTGCTTCTGTTTCGGGCGATAAAGCTTTATCAACGGTTTGGCTCGCCGTCGCGGCTGGCGCGATGCCGCTTTTTTCCGAGTTGCTCGAACTATGCCCTAGAGGCCATCGAGCGGTTTGGGGCGCTGCACGGCGGGGCGTTGACGCTTTTTCGACTACTTCGCTGCCATCCGTTCTGCAAGGGCGGCTACGATCCGGTGCCGGAGCGCGCGGACAAAAAACAACGCAAAAATCATCACGGAGGACGTTTTTCATGAACCTATTCAACAACATCGGAGACGCGCTCGGGACGCTGCTAGGCTACATTTTGTGGTTCTTCTTCGACCTGTTCAACAGCTTCGTGCCGGCAGTTTTCGTCTTTGTCGTCATCATTAAGGCGATTTCGTTTCCGTTCGAGCTCAAGACGCGCAAATCGATGCAGCAAAACGCGCGGATGAGTGCGAAGATGCAGGAGTTGCGCAAGAAGTACGCGAACAATCGGCAGAAGCTCAACGAGGAGATGGCGAAGCTGTACGAGCAGGAGGGCCTGAACCCGATGGGCGGCTGCCTGCCGCAGTTGCTGCCGGCGCTCGTGTTCACGGGCGTGTACGGGGCGGTGTTCCGTCCGCTGACGAACCTTTTCCACGTGTCGAGCGAAACTTTGAGCGCCGCGATGGCAAAAATCGCGGAAATACCGGGCCTCGCGGGCTCCTTCAACTCGGTCTACTCGCAGCTCGAAGTCATCAAAGTCTTCCCGCAGGTGCAAGGCCAACTCACGATGTTTACACCGGAGCAAATTAGTGATATACTTGACTTCAATCGCGGGTTCAACTTCTTCGGATTGGACCTGTTCGCGGTACCGATGGGCAGCTCTTTTGCGTCGCTGGCGTGGATTTGGCCGGTACTTTCGGCGGTGACGATGCTGATAACGACGCTGGTTTCGATGAAGATGAGCGGCAACGACCAGCCGGCGCCGGGCTGCGCGAAGGTGATGCCCTTTGTGATCCCGCTGCTGTTCGTCTACCTGACGCTACACGCACCGGCGGCCCTCGGCGTGTATTACACGATGTTTAATCTGGTGTCGTTAGTACAAGCTGTTATAATGGCGAGGTTCTTCGGGCCCAAGGCCTTGGCGGCCAGAGAAGAGGCGGCTCGCATCGCGCGCCTAGAGTTGATTGAAGCCGAGCAGAAGAAAAAATAAACGAAGGTTCCAAAAAAAGGAGTGCCCGAAGCGAGCATCTGGCGGCCGCGAGGCGCCGAAGCCCCGTAGGGCCTTCGCCCAGCCCAGCGCCCAACGTTGTTGAGCGCTGGGCCACAAAGAAAATAATATTTTCTTTGGCCTCGCGGCCCGGGTGTGGCAGCTAACGCAAGGGGTTAGGGCACTCCTAAGAAGAAGCAAGGATTTCACTTTTAAAATTTGCAGTTGTCTAAGTTTTTTGGAGGTGCACGAGGATGATAAAAGAGGCGATTGGTGTTGGCGAGAGCCTAGTCTTGGCGCAGCAGCGGGCTTGCGAGGCCCTAGGCGTGCCCGAGAGCGCAGTGACTTTCGAGGTCGTTCAGATGCCGGTGAAGAAAACCTTTGGCCTTTTCGGAGGGAAACTCGCGAAGGTCAAAGCGCTTTTCGAGGTTTCGCCGGCCAAGCTCGCAGCGGATTACTTGCGGGATGTCTTAGCGGCCTACGGCTTGCGGAACTTTGAGGTCGAGGCCGAGGAGAAAGAGGATGGCGTGGCGCTCCACGTGACGGGCGGCAACGCGAAGATTGCGATCGGGCATCGCGGCGACACCCTGGATGCGATTCAATATTTGGTCGGGCTGGTGGCCAACGCGGCGAGTGAGACCTATTATCGCGTGACCATCAACATCAGCGACTATCGCGAGCGCCGGGATGAGACCCTCAAAAGCCTCGGTGGAAAGCTTGCGCGACGCGTGCTGAGGACGCGGCAACGCATCGAGTTGGAGCCGATGACGCCGTACGAGCGCAAAGTTTTACATACGGAAATCGCGAAGGTGCAGGGCGTGACGTCGTGGTCGGAGGGCGAGGAGCTCGAGCGGCATCTCATCGTCGACCTGGAGGGCGCGCAGGGGGCGTGCTAGGCGCCGCTGGCGGCAGTTTGAATGTTCAGGTGATTCGGATGCGAGTCACCTTTTTGTTTGCGCGAGACTTGGGCAGAGGTGGCGGAGCGGCCGCGGTTTAGTGGCCGCTCGCGTGTTTACATTTGGTAGATTAAGGTCGAGGTTAAACGGAGGGGAATATGCACGAAGATACAATTGCAGCGATCTCGACGGCGCAGGGCCAAGGCGGCATAGGGGTCATCCGGGTGTCTGGTGAGGGGTCGATTGCGTTGGTGGAGGAGATTTTTAAATCGGTGTCGGGCAAGACTTTAAAAGACACGCCGGGTTACACGGCTCGTTTCGGAAAGATTTTCGACGGAGAAGAAGAGCTCGATGAGGCGGTGGTGCTCGTCTTCCGCGCGCCGCACAGCTATACCGGCGAGAATGTCGTGGAGATTTCGTGTCATGGCGGATTGTATATAACGCGCCGAATTCTACGCCTGGTATTAGCGCGCGGCGCGCGGCCGGCCGAGCCAGGCGAATTCACTCGCAGGGCGTTCCTCAACGGGAAGATGGACCTTGTCAAGGCGGAGTCGGTGATGCGGGTCATCAAGGCGACGGGCAAAAGTGCGGCGCGAGCTGCGGTTGCGGCAAATGGTGGCGCGATAAGTCGGCGGATTGACGAGGTGAAGGCGGCGCTTGTTGAGGCATCGGCGCAGCTGTCGGTTTGGGCGGACTACCCAGATGACGAGACCGTTGATTTGGATGTGGCTGAGTTAACGGCGAAACTCGAGGTTTGCAGAGCGAATTTGTCGGCGCTGGTAAGGAACTACGACAACGGCAAAGCGCTTATTTCCGGGGTCGACACCGCGATAGTCGGCGCGCCGAACGTGGGCAAGTCGACGCTAATGAACGCTTTGTCTGGCTTTGAGAAGAGCATCGTGACGCACATCCCCGGGACGACGCGCGACGTCGTGGAGGAGACCGTGAACCTGGGCGAGGTGACCCTGCGAATCTCGGACACGGCGGGCATTCGCGCGACGGACGACACGGTGGAGGCAATCGGCGTTGATAGGGCAAAAGCGCGCCTAAATGCGGCGGAGTTGGTGCTTTTTGTGCTAGATGGTTCGCGCGAGTTGACCGACGAGGAGGTTTCTTTACTTGATTCCGTCAAGGGCAACAACGTCATCGCGATCGTGAACAAAACTGATTTGGCGCAGCGTATAGACCTTGAAAAGGTAAAGACGTCTGCAAAAGAGGTGGTGTCTCTTTCAGCCAAGGACGGGTGCGGGTTGGAACGGTTGGAGGATGTTGTTTTGCAACTAGTGGCAAGCGAGAAAGTCGACCCGTCGGAGGGAATTTTGCAGTCGGAGCGGCAATACCTCACAGTGAAAAAGGCTTTAAGCTCGCTCGAGGAGGCGGTTTTTGTACTCGAGGGAGGCCTAACTTTGGATGCGGTGACGGTCTCGATAAACGCGGCGCTGGATGAGCTGCTTGCGTTGACAGGAGAAAGGGCCACGCAGGTGGTTGTTGACGAGATTTTCTCGAAGTTTTGCGTGGGAAAATAGAGCGTTTTTTGCGAGAAAGGAAAAATGATGGATGAGTTGAAGTTTTTGGCCGGCGCGTACGATGTGGCCGTGATTGGCGCGGGCCACGCCGGCATCGAGGCGGGTCTGGCGGCGGCTCGGCTGGGCTGCCGCACGGCGGTTTTCACCATAAACATGGACGCGGTCGGCAACTGCCCGTGTAACCCGTCGATTGGAGGCACGGCCAAGGGGCATCTGGTTCGAGAGATTGATGCGTTGGGCGGCGAGATGGGTAAGACTGCGGATGAGTGTTTTTTGCAAAGTCGTATGCTGAATCGCGGCAAAGGGCCGGCGGTGCACTCGTTGAGAGCCCAGATTGACCGCGATAAATATAAGCAAGTTATGAAACATAAGCTCGAGAGGCAAGAAAATTTAGACTTAAAACAGGCCGAGATTGTTGACTTGTGCCAGTGCGATGAGGGCTGGGAGTTGACGACTCGCCTCAATGCGGTTTATCGCTCGAAGACGGTAATTATTGCGACGGGGACGTACCTCGACAGCAAGATTCACGTTGGCGAGGTATCTTTTTCGAGTGGGCCTGACGGGATTTTTCCGTCGGCTTTTTTGGGTCAGGCTTTGAAAAAGTTGGGCCTACGTATGCGTCGATTTAAGACGGGGACCCCGGCTAGAGTTTTGCGCTCGAGCATAGATTTTTCTAAGCTGGAGGTGCAGCCTGGTGACGAGAAGATCGTCCCTTTTTCTTATGATACGAAAAACCTTGGCGTAAATCAGGTTGTTTGTCACATTGGCTACACAACAAAAGAGACTCGCACTGTTATTTTAAGGAATTTGCACAGATCGCCGTTGTTTTCTGGAGATATAGAGGGAAAAGGTCCGCGATATTGCCCGAGTATAGAGGATAAATTTGTGCGCTTTGCCGATAAAGAGCGGCATCAATTTTTTGTGGAGCCGTGCGGTCTAGACACCGAGGAGATGTATATTCAAGGGCTTTCTTCGTCGTTGCCCGAGGAGGTGCAACTGCAGTTTTATCGCACTTTGCCGGGCTTTGAGAAGGCACAGCTTACACGGCCAGCTTACGCGATTGAGTATGACTGTGTAGATCCAGTGCAGATGAACGCGACGTTGGAGTTTGTAGATTTTCCGGGGCTCTTCGGTGCGGGCCAATTTAATGGAAGCTCTGGCTATGAAGAGGCGGCCGCACAAGGTTTAGTTGCAGGAATAAATGCCGCGCATAAAGTTCTTGGCCGGGACGCGTTTGTGCTCGGCAGAGAAACATCTTATATAGGCACGTTGATCGATGATTTGGTAACGAAGGGCGTTTCTGACCCTTATCGCATGATGACGTCTCGCTCGGAATTTCGTTTGGTGTTGCGGCAAGACAATGCGGATGAAAGATTAACCCCTTTGGGAAGAACGGTTGGATTAATTTCAGATGCGCGCTGGGAGCGCTTCGAAAAGAAACAATTTTTGAAAAAAGAAGAACTTAAGCGCATCACGAAGCTAGTAATACCGCCGTCTGACGAGGTCAATGACATAATTGTTTCACGTGAAACATCTGCGTTAGTCTCGGGAACAAGGTTGATTGATTTGTTGAAAAGACCGCAAATTACATATGAATGTTTAAAGCCTGTTGACTCGACAAGACCGGTTTTGGATGAGGCTATATTCGAGCAGATAGAGGTTGAGGTGAAGTATGAAGGCTACATAAAAAAACAGCTAGCGCAGATTGAAGCGATGCGTCGGCTGGAAAAAAGAGCGTTGCCTAAAGATGTTGACTATATGAGAATAACAGGTTTGCGGCTAGAGGCACAAGAAAAATTGCAGCAAGTTCGACCATCAAATGTTGGCCAAGCTTCTAGGATTTCTGGGGTTAGCCCGGCGGATATATCGGTCCTTTTGATTTGGTTATCAAGCTTTGAAAAAGGAGGTAAAACGAGTGATTCGACAACTTTTAGCGGCTAGTAGTTTGAGCTTGACCGACAAGATGATTGATCAATTTGAAGAATATGCGGCGCTCCTAATAGACTGGAACAAAAAGCTGAATTTAACGGCTATAACGGAGCCGCGACAAATCGCAATTAAGCACTTTTTAGATAGTTTGTCTTTGTTCTCGGTTTATGATGTGCCGCAAGCGGCCAAGGTTATAGATGTTGGCACAGGTGCAGGCTTCCCGGGGGTTCCGCTTAAGATTGCTCGTCCGGATATAGAGTTAACTTTGTTGGATAGCTTGCAGAAAAGACTGTTTTTTTTAGATGCGCTAAAAGACCAATTAGAACTAAAGTTTGAGTTGGTGCATTGCCGAGCAGAAGATGGTGCAAGAAAAGATTTGTTTAGAGAAAAGTTTGATGTGGCTGTTTCACGAGCGGTTGCACCTCTAAATGTTTTGTTGGAGTATTGTTTGCCTTTTGTTAAAGTTGGTGGCGTTTTTGTGGCTTTAAAAGGTAGTAGGGCGCAAGAGGAAATCAATGCGGCGAAAAATGCTTTGCAGGTTTTGAAAGGTGAGGTTGTTAAAGTGAAAAATTTTAAGTTGGATGAAGAAGAGCGAAATATTATTGTTATAAGAAAGACTGAAGCGGTTGATTTTTTATATCCAAGAAGCAGTGCAAAGATAAAAAGAAAACCGCTGTGACTTTTTGCAAAAACCAAATAAAAGCTTTATATGTATCAAAATGTTTCACGTGAAACATTTTGATTTTTTGTTTTAGGAATGGCTTTAGAAAGGGGGTTGAGAGGTGTGAAGCTGTTGTCATTTTTTAGTTTTGTGCATGCTTTTTACTGCGAAAAGCTAAAATGTTTCACGTGAAACATTTTGATTTATGGCTGTTTAGGATTGCTTTTTTTAAGGAGTGTGATATACTTTTATTGTTGGAAAGGAGGTTTGTGATGAAGAAAATTTTTGCCATTACAAATCAAAAGGGTGGAGTAGGAAAGACCACTACGGCGGTAAATTTAGCGGCGGCAATGGGCAAGTTGGGACAAAAAGTGTTGTTGATTGACATGGATCCGCAGGGAAATACGACTAGTGGCGTTGGGATAGATAAAAGCGAGTTGGCTTTATCAATTTATGATGCTTTAATTGATGTAGACAAGGTTCAGGAGGCTCTTGTTAAGACAAAATTTGATAATTTGGACGTTTTGCCGGCAAATATGTCGCTGGCTGGAGCAGAAATAGAGTTGGCGGGTATGGAGAACAGAGAGGCTAAGTTGAGTCAAGCGCTAGCGGTGATTCAGCATCAATATGACTACATTATAATAGATTGTCCGCCATCGCTGGGGCTAGTCACGACAAACGCGTTGTGTTTGAGCAACGCCGCTATTGTCCCGATACAGTGCGAATTTTACGCTTTGGAGGGCCTTTCGCAGCTAATGAGCACGGTGCGGAGAGTGAAAAGAACTTATAATCCCGACTTGGATGTTGAAGGCGTTTTATTGACGATGTTTGACGCCAGGTTAAAACTAAATCAACAGGTTGCTGATGAGGTAAAAAACTACTTCGATCAGAAGGTTTTTAAGACGTTCATTCCGAGGACGGTTAAGCTCTCGGAGGCGCCAAGCTTTGGTGTGCCTGTGGTCTATTACGATAGGTACAGCAAGGGTTCGCGTGCCTATATTAAGTTGGCGAAGGAAATTTTGAAGAATGATAAAAAAAGAGAGGATGTTAAATAATGGCGGCAAAAAAAGGTGGCCTAGGGAAAGGTTTAGAGGCGATTTTTATAGAGAATGATATGGAGCCGCAAAACTCTGTTAAACTCAAAATCTCGGAGATAGAGCCAAATAGAGACCAGCCAAGAAATGATTTTGACGAGGAAGCCCTTGCTGAGTTGGCCGAGTCGATTGCTCAGCATGGTGTTTTGCAGCCGATTTTGGTGCGTCCGGTTTCTGGCGATTGCTATCAAATTGTGGCCGGAGAACGTCGATGGAGAGCCTCGAGGATGGCAGGTTTGACGGAGGTTCCCGTAATTATCCGCGAGTTGACGGACCAGGAAGTTATGGAAATCGCGTTGATAGAAAACCTGCAGCGTGAGGACCTTTCTCCGATAGAGGAGGCTTTGGGCTACAAGTCTTTGATGGATACCTACGAGTTCACTCAGGACGATGTGGCGAAAACCGTTGGCAAGTCGCGCTCGGCCATCTCCAACGCGGTGAGGTTGCTTAGTTTGCCGCAAGCTGTGATCGACCTTATCTCTGAGGGTGCGCTGAGCTCCGGTCACGCGCGGCCATTGCTGACCTTGCAGACCTTTGAGGAAATCGAAATTATGGCGAAAAAGGCTGCGGAGGAGGAACTTTCCGTTCGCGAGGTTGAAAGGATATGTAAAGATTATCTTGAGAACGGCGGCAACAAGAAGAAAAAAGCTCGCGTTGTGAAAAAGCGAAATCCTTTCTTCGATGAGGTCGAGATCTCGCTTAAGGAAGCCCTCGGTCGTCGCGTGAAGGTGAAGGATAAGCCCCGGAAAAATAAGGGAATACTCGAGATAGAGTTCTATGACAATGACGATTTGGCCCACATCGCGAAGTGCTTGGGCGAGAGTAATTTTTGATGGAGTGTGATTGGCGTGCTTGATGTTAGGTTTATCCGCGAGAACCCCGACCGCGTGAGGGCGGCAATGCGCAGCAGAAATATGAGCCTCGATGCCGAAATCGATGAGATTTTGCGGCTCGATTTGCAGCGACGAGAGCTTACTTCTAAGGTTGAGGCGATGAAGGCTCAGCAAAATGCCGTTAGCAAGAAGATTCCTCAGATGAAAAAAAGCGGCAAGGATACCTCGGCGATAATGGCGGAAATGAAGACTTTGTCGGAGGATATCTCGCGTTTCAACAAAGATTTGTCGGTTGTTGAAAAAAGTTTGCGCGACTTGGTTTTGGTGATTCCAAATGTCCCAAATAGTGAGGTTCCGGAAGGTAAGGACGACTCCGACAATGTCGAGGTTCGGCGATGGAGTGAGCCGCGTAAATTTGATTTTGCTCCAAAAGCGCATTGGGACTTGGGTAAAGAGTTGAACATCTTTGACCCAGAGCGCGCGGCGAAGGTCACAGGCGCAAGGTTTCATTTTTACAAGGGGCTCGGTGCTAGGCTTGAGCGCGCGCTGATAAACTTCTTCATGGACACCCACGCGAGCCGCGGCTACACTGAGGTTTTGCCGCCTTATGTAGTCAATCGAGACTCGATGACCGGTACGGGTCAGCTGCCCAAGTTTGAGGAGGACGCCTTTAAGTTGGCGGATGAGGATAGATTTTTGGTTCCGACCGCCGAGGTGCCTGTGACAAATTTTTACAGAGATGAAATCTTGAGCGGCTCTGAGTTGCCGATAAAATTTTGCGCTTACTCGGCTTGTTTCCGCGCGGAGGCTGGCTCGGCGGGAAGGGATACTCGCGGATTAATTCGGCAGCATCAATTTAATAAGGTTGAGTTGGTGAAATTTGCAAATCCAGAAAACTCCTATGACGAGTTGGAGAGCCTCACCAACGATGCTGAGAACTTGCTCCAACTTTTGGGGCTTCCGTATAGAGTTGTGTGCATTTGCACCGGCGACCTCGGCTTTTGTTCCGCAAAGACCTACGACATCGAGGTATGGATGCCTTCCTACGGCCGATATGTGGAAATTTCGTCTTGCTCGAATTTTGAGGATTATCAAGCTCGGCGCGCGGCGATTCGGTTTAAGCAGGATAAGACCGATAAGGCAAAGTTTGTGCACACTTTGAATGGTTCAGGTTTGGCTGTAGGCCGTACGGTGGCTGCAATTTTAGAAAATTATCAAAATGAGGATGGCTCGGTGTCAGTGCCAGAGGTACTGCGCTCCTACATGGGTGTGGAGAAGATCTAGGGTAGTTTTCAACAAGTTTTTTGTTGAGGTTAAAAAGAGGCGCGCGGTATAGTGCGCCTCCATAAGGAAAAGGGAAGCGTTTTCTAAAATAATCAAATGTGGTATAGTAGGAAAAAAAGGGCGGTATAGATATGTACAAATGCAAAAAGTGCGAATCAAATGAATACGTAAAAGCTGGCTTTGTAAAGGGAGAACAGCGCTACAAATGTAAAAAATGCGGTTGCCAATTTGTTCCTACAAGGCAAAAAGGACGGAGCAA
>JAZQJR010000174.1:0-2408 GCA_045541715.1 Acutalibacteraceae bacterium | reverse complement strand
CGGGGCCCTCTGGTCGGCCCGAGGCCCCCGCGGGGCCCTCCAGCGCCTCGCGGCGCTCAGCGGCTAGATGCTTCATCAAGGCACGTCATTGGTAAACTTTCTTCGCTAAACATACAAACAAAACGCGCCCCACATCTTGCTTAGACATAGGACGCACACGAACAAACGTTCAAGTCTTTAATTTGGTGGGCCATCAGGGACTTGAACCCCGGACCAACCGGTTATGAGCCGGTTGCTCTAACCAACTGAGCTAATGGCCCTGAACGAACACTAATTATAGCAGCCCCGCGAGCCTTTGACAATAGCAAAAGTGCTGGCGAAAAAAACCTATTTGAGAAGTTTCTTTTGCTTAGCAGCCGCGGCCGCGAGGCCAAAGAAAATAATATTTTCTTTGTGTCCTAGAGCTCAACGAAGTTGAGCTCTAGGACGGCCGAAGGCCCTACGGGCCTTCGGCGCCTCGCGGCGCCCCGTAAGTTTGATAAAACCAACCTGAACGCTACTTAATTGGCAAAATTTTCACGTCGAACTCGCAGTGAAAATCTGTCACCAAACCCAGTAATAAGCCGTCTTTTTTTGTAACATAATGGAATAAGAATTTTCAAAATGACAAATTGCGCCCTCTAACATACAAAATTTGGTAAAGGTGAAGTAAAAATGGTAGCACAGACCTTAAAAAGACTTCGTGAAAATAGCGGATATACCCAGCAACAGATCGCAAATGCGCTGAGCGTGGAGCGCTCGACGTACACCTACTACGAGACTGGCAAAACGACACCGGACATCAAAACTCTCTCGAAGCTGGCTAAGATTTTCAACGTGACTTTAGCTGAGCTCCTCGAGAGTGAAGAACGCGCGAGAATTCAGCACCTGCAAGACTTCGACGGCGACTTATATTGTGATCTCGACCCCAAAAATACCGACCATATTTACGAGCTCACCAAGAAAGAAAAAGCAGTAGTCAGCCTATATCGCGCATTACCCGACGAGGCTCAAAAAGAAGTGCTTGACTCCCTGAAGAAAGAAGTCGACAGCGCCTCGAAAAAACGAAATAAAACCAACAACGAGACCTTTTGAGGGGTCTCTTTTTTTTATCTTTGCGCCCCAAATTTTCTTAAAAGACAACGTTTGCGTTACAGAGTTCATTCAACACTCACAAACCGCCAAAGTTTATCTCTATGCTCAGGCGTCGCATAGTCGATTCCTACTCGTTTAGCAGTTTTATACTCAAACCGAACGCCATCGTCTTCAAGCCAAAGTTGCTCTGAGTCCATCAAATTTTCGCCATTAAGAGTTCTATCAATTTTAAGGGCTTTAGTCAGCTTGCCAGGCCCCGCAAAGCCCTCTACGCCGCGAATTAACACCGCTTGAGGAAAGTCTTTTTCGCCGCTCACTATGTTCAACAAGTTGTGAATGCCGTAGCACAAATAAACATACGCAACGCCGCCGGCCTCGTACAAAGTTTTGATGACGCTTCTTTATGCGGCCTTCAATGTCAATAAATCTATCGATATAGTTGCTTGATCAACGCTCCCGCATTTTGTGCGCTTAAAAAAAGACAAGTTTGGATTTGGAAAGCTTATTGCCGAACCACAAAACAGCTCATCGATTGGGAATGCGGAGCACGAGATGCGAAAACGTTTAGAAAAATGTAAGAGCGACTGAAAAAGTGGAATGTAAAGGTTTATTTTAGCGATAGTTACGGCGTTTACCGTGATTTTATACCACGCAAAGGTCTAATTCAAACAAAAGCAGAAATACATTTGATTGAAAATAACGACTTTCCGCAACGCCACTGGTTTGCGTGATTTCGACGGAAAACTTTCTGTGTTTCACGTTCACTTAAAATGATTGATTTAACGATATTCCTTTATGCGGCCTTTCATGTCAACAAATCTATCGATACAGTTATTTGATCAACACATCCCGTTATATCATATCGCCTCTCTTTTAGGCACTGCCCTAATAAAAATCAGCATACAAAGTATCGTTTTACTCTATATGCCAATGACTTGAGCTATTTAAACATGTAATGGACGTTGTCCAGCAGGTCCTCTACGGCGTTCGTGCACTTGATGGCCTTGCGTTTCATCTTTTTCGGGTTTTGCACGCAGCAATATAGAAGCCAACCGGCCGTCATTCCGAGAAGTACCCCGCAAAAAAAGTTTCTAATCGGGCAAGATTTTTTGTATTCGTTCATATCATATACCTCCAAAAGTTAATCTCATTACTCATAGCGTGCCCGATTTTTTTCATCTTAGTTGTTGCCTGGAGGCGAATTTTATTTGAATTTAAGGAGTGCCATAATCAAACACCGTGGCGCCGCGAGGCGCCCGTGGATTAATAATCCACGGGCCACCCAGGCCACAGCTTTGCTGTGGCCTGGGTACGCCAAAACTCAAAGAGTTTTG
>JAZQJR010000173.1:0-26764 GCA_045541715.1 Acutalibacteraceae bacterium | reverse complement strand
ACTTATGCAGTTTTTCAGAATTTGATTTTACAGGGTATTCGCTTGTATATACCTGAATTTAGCAATACCTTAACTTTAAAAACTTGGCAAATGTTTGGAAAAACTCTCCATGAGAATACATCCGTGATGTCACGAGTTTTGCTTACTCACTCCGAACTTTATGCCTTATCGGTACAAACTGTCAACCGCAATTTTTACATTTGTACAGCTGCTCTTTCTTTACAAATTCTGCTTTTGTGAGCTCGCTCGCCTGACATTTTTTCACTTATACATAGTTTGATATCATGCTTTTTGTCTAGACGCACCGCCGGCGCCTCGCGGCGCCCAGGTTTGATCAGGCCTTTCCTTCAATTTTCGAATTTCGCCGAGCCCTTAGTCATAATCGGGACAGGTGCGGAATAGATTTGATTTAGAAAATATAAGGAGAGAGGTCAAATTTATGGAATATAACATAAAAAAAGAGCCCTTAAGCGCCTGCGAAACCGTATTTGATGGACTTGTCGAACAGCCAGTTGACCTAGATTTTAGCTTGCCGGATTATTGTCCAGACATCCAGAAGATCTTGAAATGTCAAATTTGCCCACAAATAAGCTCGAGGAACATTTCTGGAGATAAGCTCTACGTTGAGGGGAACGCGACGATTTCCTTAATGTATCTGGATGTCGAGAAAATGTCGATCCGATGCTGCGAGCACAACAGTCCATTCTCAACGTCGATAAACCTTAAAAGTTCCGTCCAGGATGCGATTGTCTCAACGAAAACTAAGACAGAGTATGTCAATTGCCGGGCTGTTACGCCACGACGACTGGACATTCACGGGGCATTTTCCATTTGCGCTAAGGTGCGGGGTAAGAAGGGAAAAGATGTGGTTTGCGACATTGACGGCGACGGCATCGAGAAGAAAAAAATCTCCACGAAGTGCAATAATGTCATTGGTCTCGGTCAGCAATACTTTAACATCGCCGAGGTGATAGATAAAGGCTCGCGCCAGCCAAACATAGAGCACATCCTTAAGACCTCCGTGAGCGCCGAGGTGCATGACTACAAGACGCTGCAAAACAAGGTCATGCTGAACGCCAGCGCGAACATAAAGGTCATTTACATCAGCGACATCGAGTACAGCACTGTCGACGTGCTGGAGCATACCGTGCCGATTAGCCAGATTCTCGACATTGAGGGCGTGCAAGATAACTGTGCGTGCGACTTGAACCTTGAGGTGCTCAACCACGAAATTGCCATCCGGCCTAGCGAGAACGATGAGACCAATTTGCTGTCATTTGAGTGCAAGCTGGGCGCCTCTGTTGTGGCCTTCGAGGAAAAAGACACGAGCATCTTGAGCGATGTTTACTCCGTTGACTTCGAGTCAGAGCCGAAGTATGAGAAGGTCCTCCTTACGAACCTCGTCGACAAGCTGAACGAAACTTACAACCTCAAGCGCCCAGTAGACCTCAACGACGGCGAGCTTTCGGACTTGATAGATGCTGGTGGCGAGTTGACTAGCGTGAAGTGCTTCGTGAAGGACGGCAAAATCATCTTCGAGGGTAAGATTAACGTGTGCGTCTTGGCCAAGGACGCCGATGAGATTCCGACCTACTTTGAGCGCCTGGTGGAGTTTACATATGAATACGGCCTCGAAAATGTGGATGGCGCGGTCTTCTGCGAGGATAACATTGTGCTTCGGTCTTGCGAGTGCCGCCTTGTCGGGAAGAATTCCATCGAGGTGAGTGCCGAGTTGCAACTTAATGCGATCGTTTACGCTGAGTGCTCGCATATGTCGATACCGGGCATCTTCGTCGATGAGGAAAAGCCTCGCGAGAAGGACGAGAAAACCGCGTTGACGCTCTACTACGCCGACGACGGCGAGGAGCTTTGGGACATCGCGCGGAAGTATTGCACCTGCGTCGACAAGATAAAACTCGAAAATGAGCTGGAAGACGATACGCTGCAAGGCAGAAAAATGTTGTTTATCCCGATGTAAAGCCTAGAGTGCCGTGATTTGAGAGCTTTATTTTAGCGTAGCCGCGCCGGCCGTGAGGCCAAAGAAAATAATTTTTATTTTCTTTGTGCCCCTGAGCCAACGTAGTTGCGCTCAGGGTCGGCCGAAGGCCCTACGGGCCTTCGGCGCCTCGCGGCGCGCACGGCTACTTGCCAAATGTACTTCATAAAATTCGAATAATTTAAAAATCGCAACCGAGGAGGAAATATTTTTGGAAGAACGAAATATCTATCAGGACATTGCGCAGCGCACCAACGGCGACATTTACATCGGCGTGGTCGGCCCCGTGCGAAGCGGCAAATCGACCTTCATCAAGCGCTTCATGGACGACCTAATCATTCCGAATATGGACAGCACCTATAAGCGCGAGCGTGCCGTGGATGAATTGCCACAATCGGCGGCCGGGCGCACCATCATGACGACCGAGCCGAAGTTTATTCCGGAGAACGCAGCTGAGGTGCACATCGGCGAGAATGCCAGCTTTAAGGTCCGGCTCATCGACTGCGTAGGCTATATCGTCCCGAGCTCGTTGGGGTACATCGAGGATGAGCAGCCGCGCATGGTGATGACTCCTTGGTTCGAGGAGCCCGTCCCATTCAACATGGCCGCAGAACTTGGAACCAAGAAAGTCATCACCGACCACTCGACGATTGGCCTCGTAGTAACGACGGACGGCTCCATAAGTGACATCCCGCGCGAGGAGTACGAAGAGGCTGAGGAACGCGTCATCGACGAGCTGAAAGAAATAAAAAAGCCGTTCATCGTCCTACTCAACAGCATGTACCCAACGGCCCTCGAGACTCGAGAGATGGCGCAAACCCTAAGCGAAAAGTACGGCGTGCCGGTGTTGCCAGTCAATTGCCTCGAGCTGAACGAAAACGAAATAAAACGCATCTTGGCGCAAATACTCTTTGAGTTTCCGGTCAAGGAAATAAAAATCGATATGCCAAAGTGGCTGACGAATCTTGAGAAGGGCCATTGGCTGCGCAGCGAAATCTACTCAACGATAGAGAATTGCGCTAAAGACATCCGAAAAATTCGCGAGATAAACCGCATAACTGAGAACATAACCGGCTGCGAGTACATCGACGCGGCGCGGGCGACGGCGGTGGACCTGGGTGTCGGCAATGCCAGAATTACCGCGGAGATTTGCCCGAACTTATTCTATAAGGTGCTCGGCGAGAAAACCGGCCTGGAGCTCGCCGATGAGGGTGACTTGCTCGACTGCATGATGGCGCTCTCCGCGATAAAGGAGAAGTACAACAAGATTAGTCAGGCCTACGACGATGTGCTCGAGTCGGGCTATGGCATCGTTATGCCATCGACGGAGGAATTGTCCCTCGACGAGCCTGAGATAGTAAAGCAGGGCGGCAAGTACGGCATTCGCCTCAAGGCCTCAGCGCAGTCGATCCACATGATGAAAACTCGCATCACCACCGAGGTCACGCCGATAGTCGGCTCGGAGCAGCAATCGGAGGAGCTCGTAAATTATCTCTTGAAAGAATTCGAGGAAAATCCAAGCAAAATTTGGGACTCGAATATCTTCGGAAAGTCGTTGTATGAGCTCGTGAATGAGGGCCTGCACAACAAGCTCTACAGAATGCCAAACGACGCTCGCACCAAGATTAAAGAGACTATCGAGCGCATCATCAACGACGGCTGCAACGGCTTGATTTGCATAATTCTTTAGCGAGTAAGGGCGGTGTGCGCATTGATTTTGGTCCTTCGGAAAAAATACATAATTCTCTCTGCTATGCTATGTTTCGTGATGGCTTCGGCGCTCGTCGGCAGCAAGTTGTCGCTCGGCAGCAAGTCAGTCGCGACCTCGACAGCTGTTAATAACAACTGGGGGCTGAGCTTTAGCGAAAAAGGTAAGGCCCCCTCGGGCAACGCCAGCTGCGACTTCCTCAAGCAATACGATGCTTACTATGTGGGCAATACGGACGAGAAAAAAGTCTATCTGACGTTTGATGCGGGCTTCGAGAATGGCTACACTCCGGCGATTTTGGATGCCCTTAAGAAAAATAACGTTAAAGCGACATTCTTCCTGGTTGGCAATTACCTCAAAACGAGCCCGGACCTCGTGAAGCGCATGGTGGAGGAGGGGCACATCGTGGGCAACCACACCTTCTCGCACCCGGATATGTCTAAAATCTCGAGCATGGAGTCCTTTAAGAAGGAAATCTCGAAGCTCGAGGAGATGTACAAGGAGGCCACCGGCAAGGATCTGCCAAAGTATTATCGGCCGCCGCAAGGCAAGTACAATGAGGAGAACTTAAAGCACGCGCATGAGTTGGGTTACAAGACGATTTTCTGGAGCTTGGCGTATGTGGATTGGCTCACCGACAAGCAGCCCACAAAAGAACATGCCTTTGAAAAGCTCTCGAGGGTGCATCCGGGCGCGATAGTCCTGCTGCACAGCACCTCGAGGACCAACTCCGAGATCCTCGACGAGCTCATAAACAAGTGGAAGGGCGAAGGGTATACATTCGGCACATTAGACGAGCTTGGTTAAAAGTTACTAAAAATATCGAGTTTTATTTTTAATGTATCGTTGTTGACTAGCTTGCGAAAATAAAATATAATTAACTCACCAGAACGAATTTAAATTTGAATATTTTTGCATTATCGTACATTTCACGGGTTCTCATAGCGTTTCAAGTTCCAAATCTTACTTCACAATTAAAAAGCATTCACGAAAATTACTTCGCAACGGGTATTTTTTGTGGGTGCCTTTTTGTTTAAATAAATTTTGTCTGGCAGAAGGAAAAAGAAATTTTAATAGGAGGGTTTCAAAATGAGTGAGTTCAAGAAGGAAAAGATTGGCTTCGAGGAATTAGGTGGCGTGGCCGGCGGCGCGAGAGTTACCGTACAGCTGGAGATGAAATGTTGCAAACCGGATAAATTTATGGTCCTCGAGAGCAAAAGAGCCGAGTGGGAAAGCCAAGGTTGCCCTAAGAAGTGCAAGTATTGCTGGCATTTGATGCACGACTTTAAAACAGGTTACATCTGCAAAGCCTAACGCAGCGGAAATAACGATAGGGGAGAGGAGGAGCTTTCTATGCCTAGTGAGATGTTAAATGAAGACATACAAAACTTATTTAAGGACTTGCTTTTGCAGAAGGATATCGACGACGAGAGGAAACTTCTCCAAGAAAGCGGAGTTAATATCGATGAGAAAAGTCTAGAGGAGTTTCATAAGAAAAAGGAAGAGCTGTTTGCCTTCGCAAAGGAGAACAAAAACGAGTTGCAGAAGTTGGATGTAAATGATATGGCCAGCGTGAGTGGTGGAAATGATCTTATTTCCATAAATGATGCAGCGAGTGCGGTTGTTGGTGCCCTTTTAGCGTTGTGGAAAGGAGAAAACCCTAGAGATGCAATTAGAGGGGCAATTGAAGGGGTATTAATTGGCATCGGTGTGAACGCCGCGATTGCCGCAATAGAGGGAATGTAGGAGCGCAAGCAAAATGAGTATAAGGAGGGGCCGATATGTTAAATAAAGACATACAAAATTTATTTAGAAATTTTCTTTTGCAGGAGGATATAGATGGTGAAAGGAAGCTTCTCCAAGAAAGCGGAGTTAATATCGATGAGGAATGTTTAGAGGAGTTTCATAAGAAAAAGGAAGAGCTGTTCGTCTTCGCAAAGGAGAACAAAAACGAGTTGCAGAAGCTGGATGTAAGTGATATGGAAGCCGTGAGCGGGGGTGCGCCTTTGTTTAAGGTTCAAAATGCAATAGGGGCTATTGCGAGTATGTTTGTGGCGCTTATTCGAGGCAACTCAATATTTAATGCGGGCGTTAATAGCGTTGCAATTTCATTGCTTACAAATGTCGGTAATGAAATTTTTGCAACACTCTCTGGAGATAGGCTTCCGGCAGATGATGTTGATGTCGATATTAGCCATTTTGCTTCGGCTGGTTTAGATCTTCCGCTTTAGGTGATAGAACAACTGAAAAATTTGGGAGTGTTGCGCAAATAATCAAACGCGATATAATAGAAAATGACAGTATAAATATGCATAAGTGCCAAAAGTGCGAATCAAATGAAGCAGAAACACATTTGATTGAAGTAACGGCTTTCCTTCTTAGCGACACTGTTTTGCGAGGTTTTGACGAAAAAACTGCAGTGCTTTCCGCTCTCTCGAAATGATTGATTAAACGATGTTCCCTTATATGGCATTTCGTGTCAATAAATCTGTCAACACAGTTATTTTATCAACACTCCCGAAAAAACGGAACGATTCAGAGGATTTTTGAAGAGATTCAAAGTCAAAATATTATCGATGTTCAGAATAAAATTTTGTGCTTAGATAGCACTAGTGTCAATGTTTATCCAAATGCTTCTGGAGCCAGGAAGTCAAGCGGTGAGCAAAGTTTCATCAAAAAACTGGAGATTTGACGATGTCTTTTCGCGTGCGAAACGTCACTTTGTTTTTGCAGAATCTGGGCGTGACATGCGTGTCGAGGTTTTCGACCAAAAAGGGGGGGAGCAACGAAAATACACGCAGTTTGCACGTCTGAAAGATTTGTTTTAAAATTTCAGTTTTCAGCGGAGAAGCGCCACGATGTAGCCAAAGGCAGAAAGCTCATAGAATCACTTTGTTTTAAAGCTGGGCGCTATTTGCTCATGGATCGCGCATACGAAGCTGATAAAAAAGGGTTTATTCCTGTTGCCCATCCGAAAAAGGCGTTGCTAAATTCTCATACATGCGAGCTAATGCAAGATGAAATCAAATACTAGAGCGTGTCGTCAAGAAAAACATGTTATAAAATAAAAAACAAAGGTAATAAAAAAATGAGTTTAGAGCAAAAAAGACACGATATAAGCGACAGTGCTTGAAAAACGATAAAACCGCACACCGTTGGAGAAAAGGACACACGTGGAGGAAACGCAAAAGATACAAGGCGATTTATTAATGGGGTATTTTGGATTTTTTACATAGGAGCTCAAAGGAGAGACCTTCCGGCAGAATATGGACATTGGAAAAATGTTCATCGCAGATTTTGCCGATGGAGAGATAAAGGGATTTGGGGAAATATTCTAGCTGCACTGATAGATGAGGTGGGGTTTGAGCAGCTGGGATTGCCGCCTTTTAAGATTTTGTGCAAAGGAACAACTCTTTTGTCTTAATGGGACATATGCACTCTACAATGATGGTGAAATCGCTATTAACGCGAGTATAATTTATATTTGTTGTCGAAAAAAACTTAGGTCGCGTCTTGTCGTGCGAGGTCACTCGCGGAGCTCAACCCGAAAATTTATCTGGCTGTGGATGAGATTTTTTATTTTCTCAAATTGCTTTTTACTTATTTCCATATATTCCTTGTTATTTAACTTGGACACTTCATTCTGACACTTAATCTTGACACCGTCAAACTTGTGTGGTACAATGTTTGCAGAAGATGCAACTACGAGACCTCTGCCGGTGGGCGGATGGGAGGGATATAGATGTCGGAAATTAAAATAAAAGAAAACGAATCTTTGGATAGTGCTCTCAGGCGCTTTAAGCGGCAATGCTCGAAGGCGGGCGTTATCGCGGAGGTTCGTAAACATGAGGCCTATGAGAAACCATCAGTTCGTCGTAGGAAAAAGTCTGAGGCTGCTAGAAAACGTAAATATTAATTTTGACTTGTAAAGGCGGGCTTTTTGCCCGCTTTTATTGACTTTAACGAAGGAGTTAGCAAATTGAGCTATTTTCGTCCTACTATTTGTGTAAATAAAGTGACCGACATTAGCAAAACTATGTTGCAAAACCACAAGATAAAAGCTGTTTTATTAGACATAGATAACACTTTATCGTCGCATAATACAAACAAACCTTTCGATGGTGTTAACGAATGGCTTGATGAGATAAAAAAATTAAAGATTAAATTGTTAATATTGTCGAATCGCAGCAATGTTCAAAGTGTGGCTCGCTTTGCAAAAAAGCTTAATCTTGAATACGTAGCGAATGCAAAAAAGCCGTTTCAAATGGGCTTTAATCGGGCGATCTCAATGCTAAATCTTCCTCGTGAGAACATACTTTTGGTTGGCGACCAAATTTTCACAGACATTTTAGGCGCAAATATAGCCGGCATAAAATCCGCCTTAGTTGAGCCACAAGACAAAAACGAGTCGCTTTTCTTAAAAATTAAACGACTTTTTGAGAAGCCTTTTAGAACAGCAGTACGATATAGTAAGAAAAGGAACGTTGAAAAATGAAAAAAATTTTGGTTTTGCTGGGACCAAATTTAAATATGGTCGGTCGACGCGAGCCTGCTATTTACGGCGACGAGAGCGCAGATGAAATTAGTGACCAAATTAAAGAAAAAGCCCGTCAAATCAGCGTGGAGTGCGAGATTTTTCAGTCGAATTGGGAAGGCGCGTTGATTGACAAAATTCATGAATCGACCTGCAGCGTGGATGGAATCATAATTAACGCTGGCGCGCTGACGCACTACAGCGTCGCCCTGAGAGATGCGCTCACGACTGTGAGTGCGCCGTGCATCGAGGTTCACATGACAAACATTTATGCAAGAGAGGAATTTCGCAGAAGTTCCGTTTTGTCCGATGTTTGCATAGGGCAAATTTGCGGTTTTGGCAAGAATAGCTATCTCTTGGCGCTCGAGGCAATGCGCAATTTAATCTGAAGGAGCTGGGCTTTATGGTCGATAGAATATCTAAGCTGAGAGAAAAAATTCCCCTCAATGCGGGGCAAGCTGCGCTTATTACATCGCCGGTCAATATGCGCTATCTTTCTGGCTTTAAGTCTAGCGAAGGCTGGATTTTCATAACCCCAGATGAAAGCTATTTTTTCGTTGACTTTAGATATTATGAGGCAGCAAAAAAGCAAGTTAGTAGTTTAAATGTTGTTTTAACATCAGACTTTAAGGCAGATTTGCTCAAAATTGCGCGTAAACACCAAGTAAAAACCGTCTTAATAGAAAATGATGGCATAACTCTTTCGGAGGCATTAAAGGTAGAAAAATGGCTGAAAGAAGACAACATAGCTTTAAGCAAACACAATGCCCTCGATAAGGCGCTTTATTCGCTTCGAGCAAAAAAAACTCCACTTGAGATAAAAAATGTAAAAATAGCTCAAGAAATCGCTGAAAACGCACTTAGGGAACTTTTGCCATTAATAAGGCCTGGGGTAACCGAGAGAGAGCTTGCCTTTGAGTTAGAATTTTTGCTGAGAAAAGAAGGCGCAGAGGCCATTGCTTTCGATTTAATCGTTGCGAGCGGAAAAAACAGCGCTATACCTCATGCGGAGCCGTCTGATAAACCCTTTGAAGTAGGCGATTTTGTCACGATAGATATGGGCGCTGTGTGTGCCGGCTATCACAGCGACATGACGCGAACCGTGGCCGTCGGGGCTATGTCCGATGAGCAGCGTCGGGTTTATAATGTTGTTTTAGAAGCGCAAAAAATGGCTATAAACGCGGTCAAACCGGGAATCTCTTGCAAAGATATTGATGCTATTGCGAGAAATTTTATTGCCGAAAGCGGCTTCGCAAATTGCTTTGGGCACGCTTTGGGGCATGGAGTTGGCTTAGAAATTCACGAGAAACCATTTTTATCCACGCGTTCTGAAGATATCTTGCAGCCAGGAATGATACTCACAATCGAGCCGGGAATTTACCTCGCAAATGCCTTTGGGGTGCGCATTGAAGACATGTTGCTGGTAACCGCGGATGGCCATGAAAACCTGACTACCATCGAGAAAGAACTGATAATTTTATAAGGAGTCTGCGATGAACAAAGTCATGAAAGAGCGCCTTTTGCTTGTCACCTATGCTATAGGAATATTTTTTACCTTCAAAAACATCAACATATTTTGGGGCGTTATAGGCAAAATCACATTGTTGCTAATGCCATTTATATACGGTTTCGCGATAGCATATGTGGTAAATTGGCCGACACAATTTTTCTCGAAGAACTTGTACTCAAAGCACTGTGGCAATAAAAAAATAGTTAAAATTTTATCTATAACGTCAGGCTATTTATTGGCTTTTGGAGTTTGCGCGGTATTTTCTGTGATAATTGTTCCACAGCTTATCTTGAGTATAAATCAACTTGTTGCGAATGCGGATAATTACATAGCTTCGTTTAAGTCCTTTACTGAAGATGTCGTAACACTACTGCACATTAAAAACTTTGCGCAAATAGAAAAACTCACGGAAAAAGCCTTCGATTTTATCAGCAACGAGGCCTTTTTAACGCGAGTTTTCGACGCCATGAAAAACTTTGCACGTGTAACTTACAACTGGGTAATCGGCATTATTATATCGTTTTACTTTACATTTAACAAAGAAGATTTGTTGCAAAAATTAGATAAAGTGTCAAAAGTTTGTTTAAGTGAAAATCTATATAAAAACGCAACAGACGTTTTAAGCATGTCGCACAATGTGTTTGGACAGTTTCTTATAGGCAAAATAATCGACTCGTTTATTATCGGCGTTTTGTGCTTCATCGGAACAACATTTTTAGCCATACCATATTCGCTGCTAATCAGCGTGGTTGTTGGGCTTACCAATGTTGTCCCATTTTTTGGACCGTTCCTCGGTGCAATCCCTTGCATATTAATTTTACTCGTCATAAACCCTATTAAAGCGCTCTGGTTTGCAATTTTTATATTAATTTTGCAGCAAATTGACGGGAACATAATCGGGCCAAAGATTTTAGGCAACTCCGTAGGAATTTCGGCAATATTCATAATGTTTAGCGTGATTTTAGGAGGCGGCCTGTTCGGCGTACCGGGCATGATTTTAGGTGTACCAGTCTTTGTAGTGCTTTATAATTTAGCTGCAACCTTTGTGAAAAAAAGAGAGCTAAGTGAATTATAGCCGGTTCTTATAAAAGCAACCTCAAAAATATCAGATAAATTCATTTTTGATTTAACCTCACATTACAAGACGATGTGCGAAAAACAAGCATTTGTTCTGTCGAGTTTTGGTCATTGTGATCATAACATCGATTTGTAGCTGTGAACAAGTTTTTATTTACAAAAATGCAATTTTGTGAATTTGTCTCATGTGTTTTCTTTTTAAGTTGAGTTTTTGTAAAGTTTTTTGGGGGTTATGTGAATGACTCTACTAGAGCAACAGAGCTTAAGGCGTAGAAAAAACGCTTGATTTTATTACGTCTTCTATAGAGCACCGTGTCGTAACCCCACGGTGTCTTTCTATTTTTTTCGGGGCATTGCTAGACTTTAATATAATTAATAAAATCTCTATGCATAAACAAAAAAGAGAATACTTGATTCATCTGCAGACTTTTTGAATAGTAGTGGTTTTTTCTGGTGAATCTCGCAAGGTAGTGACGCAAGAACCTATTCATTTGCTCGACGGTATATGTGTGTGTGCTTTTCTAGTGAGGTGTTTGGTTGGGTCGATGAGATTGTAGGCATGCCAATGGTCAGACGCATAAAATCTTGCGTCAATATGGCTAATTTTATTCGAGAGTTTTTGGAAGTGTTTTGTTTCTCGAGTTCCAATTTAAAAACTAACAATCCGCTTTGTGGCGAGGTCTACCGCGGTCCAGAGTAATTTACGCACAACTCATCAAACTCCAAAACATCGACTTTTTTGTCTTTTTTAGGGCATTGCTAAATTCCAGTATATGCAAGCGAATATCCAGAAAAATCAAATTCTAAAAAATCGCATACGTAGCCGCCTCTTTTAATTTTTGCCGTTTGTAAAAATCGCAGCCATATATACAACATTAGCAATACATTTTTTAGAACTTTCTCCAATTTTGCGCCGGCCTTTTTACCCAGTTTATGACAGAAACAAGGCTAATTATAAGAATTATTTCGATTCGCCTAAAGCCATTTTCTTCCAAATAAGGCGTTGATAATTTTGTGTAGATGAATGCTAATGCCATGAACGATTCAATAATAAAAAATGCTAAAAATAGGTATGAGGCTCAACTCTCATCATTGGCAAAATTGTCGACGCATATGCAATGTCCCCAATACAACACGCTTAATATGCTCTGGATGGCCGCGTTGTCCTTCCGCGTAGTGGCATCCATACTCTTTGCACAAATATCGCTGCTTTTTGTTGTTGAATCCGCTTTTTACTCGTTTGTCGCTCCCGCATTTCGGGCACTTAAGTTCTTTATCCATACACTAATTTTACATTGTATATCGGAATTTAGCGATGCCCGGAAAATATTACACCAAAGAAAGCAAAAAGAGATGCCATAGCGAAGAAACCAAGAATCAGGCGATACAATTATATTTGGAGGGAAATAGTGGCCGAGCAGTCGGCCGAATTCTGGGAATCGGGAAAAATATGTGCCTGTATTGGGTTCGGAAATATGCGAAAAATACTGAGGCAAAAGAGACTCTATATACGCGGGTTAACGTCATTGAAATGGACGAGCTGTACAGCTTCGTCGAGAGAAAAAACAGATTTTACGCGATAACGCTGGTCAGTAGAGATACTCGGGAAATAGTAGGCTTTGACATAACTTTCGACAAAAGTCGAGAGCGATTTCAGCGTGTGGTGGATAATTCTGTGAAAGCGCGCCAGTACTATTATGTCGCTTATTCGGCATACGCAGAAGTGCACTACGAAGGCACTCACACTTCGCTAAAAAATAAAAGCCAGACTTACACCGTTGAAGGTTTAAACTCTGACTTACGACACTACATTCCTTCTTTACGCCGAAAATCCAAATGCTTTTTTCGATCACTTGAAACAGCCAAGGCTGTCTTAAAAATTTTTGTTAATTCCTTCAATCTATTTGCTCACGCTAAAAAGAGTTTTCCTCACCTGAAATCCGCATTTTGTCTCTCAAGTTTTATTTATATGCTTAACTAGGGTACTCCCCTAGAATTGGGAGTGTCCTGATCGAGCATCTGGCGGCCGCGAGGCGCCGAAGGCCCGGCTGGGACAGCAAGCTAATGAAAAATGCTTACTTAGGTCACTCCTCTTTTGGGCGCTTTTTCAATGGTGCTGTCTATATTTGTGTCACATTTATGAGCCGCACGAGCCTTATACGGAATAGGCAAGTTGATAGCAATGTAGTTTACCCCCCCCCAGCATTCCGATGTGTGCTGGGGGCTTTTTTATTGAGAAAATTATATTTATTAAGGGTGATACAATGAATATTTGCCTTGTGCAACTGCGTTTAAGCGCTTATAATTTTGATAAAAGGCAAGAAATTTTTTGAAAGGAGCCTTCATGAATGACCTACACAAGCGAAATAGAGAATATGTGCCAAGTAAGACAAGGCCCGAACCATGGTCCAGCGCCGATTCCTGAAGAAGGGAAATGGATAAAACCGTACCAGATAGGAGATATTTCTGGCTTATCGCACGGAATTGGCTGGTGCGCACCGCAGCAGGGTGCATGCAAGTTGACTCTAAACGTGAAGGACGGCATCGTCGAGGAGGCGCTCGTTGAGACCATAGGATGCTCTGGAATGACGCACTCTGCGGCGATGGCGGCGGAAATCTTGCCAGGGAAGACCATCTTGGAGGCGCTCAACACGGACCTTGTTTGCGACGCGATAAACGTGGCGATGAGGGAAATCTTCAAGCAGCTAGTGTATGGACGGACTCAAACGGCTTTCTCGGAGGGCGGCTTGCCTATTGGAGCTGGCCTTGAAGACCTTGGCAAGGGTCTGCGTTCACAAGTTGGCACAATGTACAGCACACAGCGCACGGGCGTTCGCTATCTCGAGATGGCCGAGGGGTACATATTGTCGATGGCGCTGAACGAGGATGATGAGGTTTGCGGCTATAAATTTGTCAAGCTCGGTAAGATGCTCGAAGAGATTCGCAATGGAGCCTCGCCGAATGAGGCCTTTGAGCGAAATGTCGGCACTTATGGGCAATACGATGGAGCCGTTCGACACATCGATCCGCGCGGCGAGTAGGGGGCAGGATGAGTATGGCGATTAACTTTGAGGGGATAAAACGTCGGATTGATAAAATAAATGCTTGCGTAGAAAAACACGGCCTAGCTTCGCTCGAGGAAGCAAGAAATCTATGTGAAAGTTACGGCGTCGATGTCTTTTCGATTGTGAGGAGCGTGCAGCCAATTGCTTTTGAGAATGCTTGTTGGGCGTACACTCTGGGCTGCGCAATTGCATTAAAAAACGACGCAAAGACAGCATCGGAGGCGGCTAAGTTTATCGGTGAAGGCTTGGAGGCGTTTTGCATTCCCGGCTCCGTCGCGGAGCAGCGTCACGTCGGCCTTGGTCACGGAAATCTAGGCGCCATGCTGCTTTGCGAGGAGACGCAATGCTTTGCATTCTTGGCGGGACACGAGTCCTTTGCGGCCGCCGAAGGTGCAATTGGAATTGCGAGGGCCGCAAATAAGGCGCGCACGAAGCCGTTGAGGGTGATTTTGAACGGCCTTGGCAAGGACGCCGCGTACATAATTTCGCGCATTAACGGCTTCACCTATGTGGGGACCGAGTTTGACCACTTTAGCGGGACTTTGACGGTGCTGGAGGAGAAGGCTTTTTCTAGTGGCGAACGCGCTCAAATTCGATGCTTTGGGGCGAATGATGTGCTTGAGGGTGTCGCGATTATGCAGCATGAGGGTGTTGACGTGTCGATTACTGGCAACTCGACGAACCCGACGCGCTTTCAGCACCTTGTCGCTGGAACCTACAAAAAGTGGGCCCTAGAGAACGGGAAAAAATATTTCTCGGTGGCCTCCGGAGGTGGAACCGGCCGAACTTTGCACCCGGACAATGTTGCAGCAGGCCCAGCTTCATACGGCTTAACGGACTCTATGGGGCGCATGCACAGCGACGCGCAATTTGCAGGGTCGTCCTCGGTGCCGGCGCACGTCGAGATGATGGGGCTCATTGGTATGGGCAACAACCCGATGGTCGGCGCGACCGTGGCTTGTGCGGTGTCTGTGTTTGAGGGAGTAAAAAAGTGGTGTGGAACCGGAGCTTTTCTCTGATGAATTTTAGTGATAACGCTATGGTTAAATATAAGCCGTAAAATTAGTGTATTGCTAAAGAGCATAAAGGCCCAAAAGGGGTTGGATTGACAAGCGGATTTAACAACAAAAGACAGTGATATTTGTGCAAATAATGTGGATGCAACTATACAGTAGAGGATATCGCGGTTAACCAGAGTATATTTGGCGAAAAGTAATACGCTGCACTTAGACAGATAAACTAAAATAATTCCTAAAGCTAGCTATGATTCTGTCATAAATTTGGCAAAAAGGTGGGCGCAAAGTTTTATGCATCTGACCAATTGGCATGCTTACAATCGCATTGGCATGCCGACCGTTCTTGTTGGAAAAGCACATTTACGTGGTTAAGTGCAGAAACAATTCAGAGCTAGTTCAGAAAAACAGACTGCTTGCTAAAAGAACTCCCAGATGATTAAGCTCGCTCTCACTATACCTTAGTATAGATGATGCCCTCGCTAGTTTGGATAAGATTATACAGCGACGACGCGTATAGCGGGTACTCCTTTGAGATAATATCGGGGGAAAGCTCGAGCTTTTTGAGGTTTTGCGCGTCGTTTTTATTTTTGCCTGAGTTGCGAATTTCTTGTTGAATATTTAACTTGGATAAGCACAAAGTAGCTTCCGAGAGAGGCTCATATGTGTTGGCGGAAAGTTTGAACATTCCTTGTGGATTTTTCGCGTTTGCCGAGTAAAGGCGTCGAAAAAGACCGTAAATGAACACCATTATGTACGAGGAAACCTCAGCAACAAGGCCTTTATTATTGATTTTTTGCAGCAAATCAAATATAATGCTGATGGAATTTACAATCAGCTTTTTGTTCAGCGTCGCGATAACGCTGCCCTTAAATTTGTTGTCTTTATCTTGAGTCGAGTCCGGAACTTCCTCAACGTTAAGACGAGTTCCATCTTTGTTCGGAGTCCGACCAAGCAAGTAATCGCAGGACACGTCGTAATAGTCTGCAACCTTCACGATAAACTCTAGGCCGCACTCGCGGACGCCCTTTTCGTAGTGAGAAAGCAGAGCTTGAGAGATGTTAAGGTCGGTTGAAACTTGTTTTTGACTGAGCCCTTTTTCTTTGCGAAGTAGTGTCAAAAGCCTAGGAAAATCGTGGTTCATCGTGTGCCTCCTGCGAGCTAAATCTGTATTTTGTCGTTTAACGACTGGTAAATTATATCCCGCAAAAAACGTTTTGTAAAGATTATTTTCGCTAAGGAATACCCAAAAAAGCTATTGGAACGCCGCGAGGCGCCGCAGTCCCGTAGGGCCTGCGGCCGTCCCATATTACAACTACGTTGGAATATGGGATACACCTAAAATAAATATTATTTTCGGTGGCCTCGCGGCCCAGCACAGCCCAACCAAAGGAAAATTCTAAAATCGGCACTCATTCAGCTGAAATTTTACAAATAAGGAGCATTTTTATGAAAACACATCAAATCCACCTAATCCGCCACGGCTTGACGGAGGCGAACATTAAAGGCCAGTACATCGGCGCGACAGACGTTGATTTGGCGCCGGCTGGCATAGATCGGCTAAACGAGCTAAAGGCAAAATTTGAATATCCTCGAGCCGACAAGATTTTTTGTAGTCCGCTCAAGAGGTGCCAACAAACTGCAAAGAATCTCTATCCTGAGCACGAAATTGAAATCGTTGAGGGGCTCGCTGAGTGTAATTTTGGCGAGTGGGAAGGAAAAGATGTTGAGGCCTTAAAGGAAAATGAAGACTTCAAAAAGTGGCTCAACAAGGCAGACGACTCCACTCCAGCTGGTGGCGAAAGTTTGCATGATTTTGCCACACGCGTTCTTGCGACCTTCGACAAGCTGGTTGAGACCGCGATAAAAAGCAACCACAAGGATACTGTAATCGTCACGCACGGCGGCGTCATTATGACAATTTTAGCGGCTCACGGCGTGCCTCGCGCCAAGTTCTACGAGTGGGTAGTCAACAACGGCTGCGGCTACTCCATTCGCATTATGCCAAGCCTGTGGATGCGTCAAAAGGTCGGCGAGGTGTACTCGAAAGTGCCTTACCGCATGGACAATGAAAATAACGATGAGTCCGCGTATATTTTGAACCTGATGAAAAATGCGTCGGAAGAACGATAAAAAGGAGGTAGTGTTTTTTAAATAATCAAACGTGATACAATAGGAAAAAAAGGCTGTATAGATATGTACAAATGCAAAAAGTGCGAATCAAACTAATACGTAAAAGCTGGCTTTGTAAAGGGCGAACAGCGCTACAAATGTAAAAAATGCGGTTACCAATTTGTTCATACAAGGAATAAAGGCAAGAGCAAGCAAGAAAAACTCCTTGCGGTCTGGATGTACGCACATGGATATTCGTTCCGGACCATCGCCAAGTTTTTTAAAGTCAACGTTCATTCGGCGTTCGTTTTGGTGAAGAGTTTTGCGGAAAAAACTATTCCAAACCGGCTCCAATTGACGATAGCGTCGTGATTGAACTTGATGAAATGTGGCGTTTTGTGAGCTCAAAAAATACAAGTTTGGCTCTGGAAGGCCTACTGCCGAACTACAAGACAGCTCATCGATTGGGAATTCGGAGCACGAGATTCTGAAACGTTTAGAAAAATGTACGAGCGACTGAAAAAGTGGAACGTAAAAGTATTCTTTGGCGATCGATACAGTGTCTATCGTGATTTTATACCACTAATATATCTAATTTGAATAAAATAGGAAGCGCATTTAATCAAAAGCGACGATTTCCCGCAACGACACTGGTTTGCGAGATTTCGACGAAAAACATGCTACGTTTCTCGATCAATCGAAATGATTGATTTGACAGTTTTCATTTATGCAGCCTTTCATGTCAATAAATCTATCGATATGGTTAGTTGATCAACGCCTCCAAAAAATGAATCCTCCCAAGGATGAATGGCGCGGCCACTTCTGCAAAGAATATTTGTGGAGGTGGCTATTTTATGCAGAAAAACAAGGATTTGACCGCGAACAACTCGGATTCGACGGTGGACGAGAACATTAGCGAGGCAAACCCGGCCAGTAAAATTCAGATTGAGCAGATTAACGAGACCGGTTCGGTTGTTGTGACGAATGGCCAGCACACGATTTACTGCCTGACGATTGTCGGGGAGATTGAGGGGCACAACTACGCGGATGACTCCGTGAAAACCACCAAGTACGAAAAGGTGATTCCGCAGCTTGTTGCTATAGAGGAGAGCCCCTCGATAGACGGTTTGCTGATTTTGCTCAATACAGTTGGCGGCGACATCGAAGCTGGGCTTTCACTAGCGGAACTAGTCGCAGGGATGAAAAAGCCAACGGTTTCGATGGTTATCGGCGGCGGACATTCCATCGGTGTGCCGTTGGCGGTTTCTGCGAAGAAAACTTTCATCGCGAAGTCAGCCTCAATGATGATTCATCCTGTGAGAACGAGCGGCACAACGCTCGGCACACACCAGGCCTTTGAGTATCTTAAGCGAATGCAAAATAGAATCACTCAGTTTGTTGCGGACAACTCGAATATATCTGCGGAGCGTTTTTTGCAGCTGGTCATGAACACCAGCGAGCTCGATATGGACATCGGTACCGTCCTAGAGGGTCAAGAGGCCGTCGATGAAGGCATTATCGACAAGGTTGGTACGCTAGCTGAGGCACTTGAGTTTCTTTACGAGATGGTGGAGGCAACGTAAGTGGCTGAGTAGTACTTTTATGGCGAGTTAGAGATATTGTTCATGGAAGGAGCGTCAGCTAATTTAGGGAGTGTTTTCTAAATAATCAAGCGAGATATAATAGAAAGAAAAGGACGGCAATAGATATGTACAAGTGCAAAAAGTGTGAGCCAAATGAATACGTAAAAGCTGACTTTGTAAAGGGTGAACAGCGCTACAAGTGCAAGAAATGCGGATTCCAATTTTTGCCCCAAAAGGCATGAAGAAAGGAGTAAGCAAGAAAAATTCCTGGCGGTCTGGATGTATGCACATGGTTATTCGTTCAGAACCATTGCCAAGTTTTTTAAAGTCAACGTTCACTCGGCGTTCGTTTGGGCAAAAACGTTCGCAAAAAATAACTATTCCAAACCGGTGCCAATTGACGATAACGTCATAATTGAACTCGATGAAATGTGGCATTTTTACGCTCAAAAAAAGGGAACGTTGATCAAGTAACTGTATCAATAGATTTATTGACACGAACAGCGGCATAAAGAAGCATCGTTAAATCAACCATTTCAAGGGAGCGGGAAGCGCAGTGTATTTTTCGTCTAAATCTCGCAAACCGTGTTGTTGCGGAAAGTTGTCACTTTCAATCAAATGCGTTTCTGATTTTGTTTAAATTATACATTTGCGTGGTATAAAATCACGATACACACTGTATCTATCGCTAAAAAGATATTGAAGTTCCACTTTTCAATCGCTTGTACATTTTTCTAAATGTTTCAGCATCTCGGGCGACACATTCCCAATCGATGAGCTGTTTTGTTGTTTTGCAGTAGGCTTTCCAAATCCAAACTTGTCTTTTTTTGCGCATAAAAAATACCACATCTCATCGAGCTCAATGATGTTATCCTCAATTGGCGCCGGTTTGGAATAGTTTTTTCCGCAAAACTCTTCACCCAAACGAACGCCTAATGGACGTTGACTTTGAAAAATTTGGCAATGGTTCGGAACGAATATCCGTGTGCGTACATCCAGACCGACAGTAGTTTTTCTTGTTTGATCCTGCCTTTATGTCTTGCTGGCACAAATTGGCAGTCACATTTCTTGCATTTGTAGCGCTGTTCGCCCTTTACAAAACCGGCTTTTACGTATTCATTTGATTCGCACTTTTTGCATTTGTACATATCTATACCGTCCTTTTCTTTCTATTTATATCACGTTTGATTATTTTAGAAACACTCCCGCGCATCTAATGATAGCGTCAGTGTCATAACCACGGTTCGCCAGCAAATATTTAGCCTGAAAGTCTGATATTAATTTTTCTGCAACTGTGCGATCTGCGATGGTAGCACCTGTGAAAAAAATCGCACCGGCATACCATGAGCATCCACGGCCAGGTGTATTGTCGTGTTGAGCCCGCAAGTGACCTCGCACGACAATACACAACCTAAGTTTTTTCGATAATAAATGTGAATTATGCTCGCGTTAATAGCGATTTTACCACCATTGTAGGGTGCATATGTGCCATTAAGACAAAAGAGTTGTTTCTTTGCACAAAATCTAAAAAGGCTGCAATCCCAGCTACTCAAAATCCGAGTCAGCTACCAGCACAGATGGAGTATTTTTCTAAACTACTCCATCTCTTTAGCGGCAAAATCTGCGATGAGAGATCTCGCAATGTGCTTTCGATACGCAAAATCAAAAACACTCCATTAATAAATTGTCTTGTGTCTTTTGTGTGTTTTCCTCGAGTTCCTTTTTATCCAATTGTGCAAGGCTTTATTTTTCCGCGCGTCATCGCTTATGTCGTGTCTTTGTTGCTCTAAACTCATTTTTTCATCACCTTTGTTTTTTATTTTATTATAACATGTTTTTATTGATGACACGCTCTAATTTATTTTCGTTGGCCTCGCGGCCGGCGCAGCTAAACCTCAAGCAGAGCGTTCCTTACCTGCAAGGCCGCTACATTAAGCCAAGACACACCAACCTTTACTTCTTCTTAAAGTCTCTCTTGGCCTGGTTGGCGGCTCTTTTCTCTTTGTTTTCTTTTTTCTGATGCTGTTTTTGCTTAGAAGTTTGCGGTCTTCTTGAGCTTTGTCTATAAGAGGTCTTTTTCGATTTAGGTTGAGAAGTGGATGTCTCTTCACTTTGCAGCAGGATTCTTCCGCCTACGCTAGACGCCTCGGTGAGCTGAATTCCGCCGCTAAAAACGAACATAGCTAATGCCAATACACAAATTAACTTTTTCACAATAAAAACGTCCTTTCAAAATTGGATTTTAATTTTTATATTTTGCTCGACAGAAATCCCGATCAAACGCCGGGACGCCGCGAGGCGCAGGAGGCCCCGCAGGGGCCTTCGGCCAGCCCAGACCTCAACAAAGTTGAGCTCTGGGCCACAAAGAAAATATTATTTTCTTTGGCCTCGCGGCCCGGGTGTGGCAGCTAACTCAAGTAAAACTGCCCGATTGGGGCACTCCTCGTCACAGCTACCTCTCAAATAAAGCGCTTACCTTATTAATCGTCGCTCTTTTGTAAGCGCTTTAGATTTCTAGCTTGCATTTTGTCCTGCTTTGAAGTCTTATTTGTGTTCCGGTTTTTCTGCGCCTCCGAGAGTCTTCCTTGGCGTGAGCGTTCTTGATTCTGAGCTCTTCTACTTTTTTGTTGCCGAGCCGTCTGAACTTCATTTGGTCGTGCACCTCTTCCGGCTTCAACCGGGGTGCTGTTGCAAAGTCCAGCGAAAACTAAAATAACCGATGCCAATACACAAATTAACTTTTTCACAATAAAAACGTCCTTTCAAGTTTGAGTTTTAAATCTTAGAAATTCGAGTTGTATGAGCCTTTTTTCGAGTAATTTGCGTGTTTTTGATAGGTTTTGGCTTCTTGTCTGCGTTCTATTCTCTGACGCTTCGACTCTAATTTTTGCTGCTTATTTGTTAGGTGTTGTCGAGATCGTTCTCCTTCTGTAAAAGCATGTCTATGACTGCCTCTTTTGCTCGCCTCGCATTGGTTCACTCCGCCGCACAGTAACATTACAAATGACATCATCACACAAAGTAGCTTTCTCACCAAACATACCTCCCAAAAATGAAAATAAAAATTAGTGGCAAACTTTGCCATGATAGCCGCCGTTCTCACCTCCATACCGATATCAAAAAAATTTGAACCGTTGCAAAAAGGAAAAACTAGATAAAATAATATTACTTCAACAGTTGCCGAAGTAATAAAATTTGACTAAATGACCAAGCTTGTCCACTAAATTTAGACGTTTTTGAAGCGTTTAGTTTGAATATTAAGTTGTGTGTTTGTTGTGTTGTATGTGTGTTGTTGAAGTTTCGGACGTATATGTAAGAAAGTGCCAATTGGGTTTGTGCTTGCCCTAGGCGTGGCCGCGAGGCCAAATAAACTCAAATTGAGTTTATTTGTGTACCCAGCCCCTCCGGGGCTGGGTATGCTCCACTTCGTGGAGCAGCCTCGCGGCCGCCCACAGGCTGGCGCTTTCTAAACAACAAAGAAAATATGTACTTACTTTTTCGCCTTTAAGGCTATAGATAGCTCCTCGAGCTGCGCGTTATCGACGGCACCCGGCGAGGCAGTCATGAGCTCAGCGGAGCTAGCCACCTTCGGGAACGCGATAACATCTCGAATGCTGTTACAGTTTAGCATCAGCATAACCAGCCTGTCAAGGCCGAAAGCGAAGCCGCCATGAGGGGGCGCACCGTACTTGAAGGCGTCGAGGAGAAAGCCGAACTTGGCGTAGGCTTCCTCTTGAGTAAAGCCGAGCGCGTTGAACATTTTCTGTTGAATATCAGGGTTGTTAATTCTAATCGAGCCGCCGCCGACCTCGTTACCATTGAGGACCAAATCGTAGGCTTTTGCGTAGGCATTTTGCGGCTCAGAGACGAGCTTATCGAGGTCCTCATCTCTAGGCGCGGTGAAGGGGTGATGCTTTGCAACGTATCGCTTTTCCTCGGTGTCATACTCAAAGAGTGGGAACTCCGTCACCCAAAGGAGGTTTGGCTCGCTTGTGTCAATCATATCAAAGCGTCGAGCGATCTCGCAACGAAGCGCACCGAGGCTCTCGAGCACCACTTGGGCGTCGCTGCTGGCCACAACGAAGATAACATCATCATTCTGCGCGTTAACGGCCGTACGAATCGAGCTAACTTCCTGCTCCGACAAGAACTTCTCATAGGAGGAACTCGACGTTGAGTCGGCGTTAAGTTTCGTCCACGCGAGGCCCTTTGCGCCGTAGTCACGAATCCACTCGGTCAGCTTGTCGAGCTCCTTGCGCGGCAACCTAGAGGCAATCCTCTTGGCGTTTATCGCGCAAACCTTTCCGCCCTCAGCAACCGCACCTGAGAAAACCTTAAACTCGCAACTTTTCAGCAAATCTGTTAGGTCGACCAGCTCCATGCCAAAGCGTAAATCCGGCTTGTCCGAGCCAAAACGTCGCATCGCCTCGTCGTAGGTTAACCTCGGCAGAGGCAACTTTATCTCCTTGCCCAAGACCTCGCCGAAAACTCGCTTCACGAAGCCCTCGATCATCGACATAACGTCCTCGCTGTCGACGAACGACATCTCCAGGTCTATCTGCGTGAACTCCGGCTGCCGATCCGCACGCAGGTCTTCGTCGCGGAAGCACCGCGCCACCTGGAAATACCGGTCAAAACCGGCCAGCATGAGGAGCTGCTTGTATAGCTGCGGCGACTGCGGCAGCGCGAAGAACTTGCCCGGAAACTCCCGCGACGGCACCAAGTAGTCGCGCGCGCCTTCCGGCGTTGACTTTATCAGCATCGGCGTCTCGACCTCGATGAAGCCACTCTCATCGAAGTAATTTCTCGCGACCTTCACAATCTTGTGCCGCGCGATGATTTTATCCTGCACGTCCGGCCGCCTCAAGTCGAGATAACGGTGCTTCAGCCGCAATTCTTCATTCGCGTTCGAGTCCGAAACAACCTCAAACGGCGGTGTCTCCGCCACGGACAGCACTCTCAAATCCGTTACGTCAATCTCGATTTCGCCCGTCGGTATCTGCAAATTCTTTGAGCTACGCTCCCTCACGACGCCCTTGGCCGCAAGTACAAACTCTGCTCGCACCGCAAATGCCTTCTTAAAAATCGCTTCATCCGTCTCGTCGCTAAACGCCAACTGCACAACGCCTGTCCTGTCGCGCAAGTCAACAAAAATAAGATGCCCCAAGTCGCGCTGGCGTTGCACCCAGCCGCATACCACGACCTCCTCGCCCACGTCGCTCAGCCTGAGGTCGCCGCAGTAGCTCGTCCGAGAAAGCCCCTTCATCGTGTCAATCATCGTCTTGCTCCCAATTCCAAAATATATTTCCATCATACCGCAACAAAACCTAGATGTAAAGCCAAAACCACACGGCGCCTACACTAAGGAAATATTTTCCATCGAGGCTGCTACAGTAGAGCCTCGATGTCAAAGAAAATAATATTTATTTTCTTTGTATAAGCACTCAATTAAAGACAAAAAAATAGCAAATTTAAGGCGAGGAAACCGCTGTTTAAACTCTCCAAACTTATTGTAGGCGTACACAAAAAGGGAGTGCCATTTACGTGCAGTTGGTCGGTTTTTTTCTTTTAAATTTGAAATTAGCATTCTCAAAAAATATCGTAACTACGCTTTTTTGAGTCAATAAATTTTGCGCAATAAGGCTCTAAATCAACTCGCATAGGGCACTCCCCACAAAAACACGCATTATGGCTTGAAAGGTCTCAAGCGATCGAAAAACATTGGATTTGTGTTGAAGCGCAGCGACGTACTTGCGAATGGCGGAATTGATGTTTTCGACTGTGAACGTATGAGATTTATCGCGGAAGAAAAAATGCTGTCCGCTATACGACACTTTTTGATAGTTCTGATTTGCATCTGAATAGTAATATTTTGCTTTGAGTGCGCTGTTAATTAATCTTTGTATTCTTTTTTCGCTTTTGTCGTACGAGACGTCAAAACCTACAATTTGCCGAGGCTTTCTTGTTACTAGTGTTATCACGTAAGTTCTGTTTTTTCGTCTTGGTGTAGGAAAAAAGTTCGTCCAATTCAATACATCCACTATTTGAGGCTTTTCCGACAACTGCTCCTGTGAGCAGGCTGAACTTGCCGTCTTTTATCTAGAGCGCGCCGTTAACAAAATTTAGCTATATTGCACCGATAGCAAATATAGCCGTTGGCGAAAAAGTAACAGAATTTCTCGAGTTATCAAATACGAGAATATCATCTTCTTTTTAAAAGAACACCTTCCATAATTAAAAAAATTGCCTTCTTGCAATTTTTAGGGCGGGTATTGTGTTTTTTGTTAGACTCTCAACATTATTATCGTTGGTTTTTATCAATTGTAGAGACGCACGCCCAAGCTTTATTGGCGACGCGCTCTAGTTTTTTTATCCAGTTGTAAAGTAAACCGTGGACTTATTTATTCCCATCATCCGGCCAACTGCTCGACCGCTGTTCCCCTCATAAAATATTGCGACGGCTTTTTGTTTAAATTCCGTGCTGTGATTTAGCTCCGTCATGATCTTTTTCTAGCACCCCTTGCACTTATATTGCTGTTTTCCGCGCAGCTTGCCAGCCTTCCAAACTTTTTTGCTCCCGTATTTCGGACATTTAATTTTATTTTCCATAGCATCATCATATCATATTGCTGCTCTTTTAGGCACTGCCCATTCTATATCTGGCTACTTAACGCTGCCTAAATTTTCTCTACCTAGCTTTGAAGCTCCAGTCTTTTTATTCATCTCTTTACTCATAAAAATCATTCCTTTCAAACTTTAAAATATATTGAGATGGCCACTTTGGCATAATTATAGCAAAAAAACAAAGCATTTATCAGGCTCAAATGTTCATTTTGCTCAAAAATAAAAAACACCAGCTTTCGAAATGAAATCTGGATTGTATTACTATATTTATCTTGGATGACGAAAAACTTTGTAAAAAAAATATCTAGCTGAATGGGTGATTTGCCTGTAAACGTCAGGGGAAGCGTTTCTAATAATTTGTTTGTCAATAGGTGTCGTAGCTAACCAACTAACCAGATCCTCGTGAGTGTTGAATATGATAGTGGTTGGAAGGAACGGAAATTGTTGCCTATCTTCATCTGAAAAGTTAAGGTTAATAGAACCATTATCATTGAATACAAGAATTGCCCCAGCTTGAATATTAGAAAGAGAATCTACATCCAACCTACAAATACTCTTTTCTTTTTTAGTTTTCATAAAAGTCTGGCCTTTCTTATTGTAGATAACTTGAAATAAACATTTAATTATAATTATAGCAACAAACAAGCTTATTGTCAAAAAGATGTTCGCATTTTTGTGGAATTAGATAAAAACAAATTTTTGAAGCTGAAACCAGGCTGCAATAAAACAACAAATTTGAAAAAGAACTTTTGGGGCTGAAACAACATAAAAAACAGCGGTTCCGTAAAAGGAAACCGCTGCTAGCGACCAGACCTGTAAGCCGAGTTCTGTCGAGAACAATCATCTATCTTGGCTGCGTGTTGCCACGTCAGCTCAATGCCACCCTTCGGGAACCATCGGGCCGATGTGTGTGTTCCGCTATGGTGTTGCTCCGGATAGGGTTTGCAGAGCCATGCAGTTCCCCGCATGCTGGTGAGCTCTTACCTCGCCTTTCCACCCTTACCTGAGTGTTCCTCAGGCGGTATATCTCTGTTGCACTTTCCCTAGGGTCGCCCCCGGCGGCCGTTAGCCGTTATCCTGCCCTGTGGAGCTCGGACTTTCCTCGGGCACAGCCTCTCGGTATTGTGTCCGCGATTGTTCAGTCTGCTCATGTACCTATTTTAGGTTAGGCGGTCTTTTTTGTCAAATATCAATACAAAGTAAAAGTGCCGCTGCTGCAGGCGCCGCGAGGCGCGCCATAAAATTATGGCGCATACCAAGTTCTCAATGAGAACTTGGTACACACAGGAACTCAAAAATTGAGTTCCTGTGGCCTCGCGGCCCGCGCAGAGCAACAGAAATACGGCGTTGCTAAATTTTCATATATCCAATAAGCTCCCTATACATAAACAGCAAAAAGGGGTACTTAATCATCTGTAAACTTTTCGAATAGCAGTAAGTTTTTCGAGCAAACCTCGCAAGGTAATGACGCAACAGCCTATTCATGCGCTCGACGGCATATGTGTGTGCTTTCCCAGTGAGATGTTTTGTGGAGGCGATGAG
>JAZQJR010000172.1:0-3095 GCA_045541715.1 Acutalibacteraceae bacterium | reverse complement strand
CTTTTGGTTCGCCGAGGGCCCGGCAGGGCCCTTCTTCGCCTCGCGGCGCCCCTTGGGCTAGCCCTAGGCACTCCCAAACGATGTTACTTGTTGACTTTTTATATCTTGAGACGTACCATATTTTGTGTCAAATAAACATTTAGGGTTGAAAAAGAGGTAGAGAAAAATGCAGTTTTATCTCGAAAAAGCGGATAGCGTGTTGGAAAAAGTAGGCAGTAAGAATTCCGGGTTAAGCTCAGCTGAGGCCGCCAAACGACTACAAACTAACGGGAGAAACGTCCTTGCGAAGGAAAAGCATGATTCTCTAATCAAGAAATTTTTCAAACAATTTGCTGACCCGATGACGTTAGTTTTGCTAGTCGCGGCGGCCATTTCCATTGGAGTTTCCGCCTATGCGGGCGAGCCATTCACCGACACTTTCATTATATTATTTGTGGTCGTGGTAAATGCGATTTTGGGCGTCTATCAGGAGAACAAAGCCGAAAAAGCCATCGACGCGCTGAAGAAACTCTCGCAGGCCACGGCAAAGGTTTTGCGCGACGGCTCCATAAAGTCGGTCAGCACGGAGGAGCTCATCGTCGGCGACGTAATTGTTTTCGAGAGCGGCGATGCTATTCCGGCTGACGCAAGAATCTTAGAGAGCAACAGCCTAAAGGTCGAGGAGTCGGCCTTAACTGGAGAATCGGTGCCGGTTGAGAAAATCTCCGAGGCGCTTGCTACCGCGAGTGGTGAGAGCTTGCCCATAAACGACCACAAAAACATGGTCTACACCGGCAGCACGGTCTCCTATGGGCGCGGGTGGGCTGTGGTCGTCGCCACCGGCATGGACACGCAAATGGGCAACATCGCAAAGTTCATTGCCAAGACCTCCGACGAAAAAACTCCGCTTCAAAAGAAGCTGACGCAACTGGGCAAGACGCTGAGCTTTGTCGTTGTTGCGATTTGCGTGTTTATTTTTGTTTTCAGCCTCCTCAAGACGCGCAACCTCAGCACTGAGAACATCCTCGACGTGTTCATGATCTCGGTCAGCCTGGCCGTTGCCGCGATTCCATCAGGGCTTGCTGCTGTCGTCACGATTCAGTTGGCGATTGGCGTTACTAAAATGGCCAAGCACAACGCGATCATTCGCAAGCTAACCGCCGTCGAGACCCTCGGCTGTACGCAAGTGATTTGCTCAGACAAGACCGGCACCCTCACGCAGAACAAGATGACCGTGGTTGAGGATTTCGCCTTCGATAAGGAGCGCTTGATTGAGGATTTATTCTTATGCAACGACACGCAAAAGGATAACTCTGGCAAACCTGTGGGCGAGCCGACTGAGTTGGCGCTCTACACCTATGCCGATAAGCTTGCCACATCAAGCGGCTTAAACCAGAAAAACACACGCGTTGGCGAGATACCCTTTGACTCAGAGCGTAAGATGATGTCGACCTTCCATGAGGACGGCGGCGGGGTTATTCAATATACGAAGGGTGCGCCGGATGTGATTTTGCAGCGCTGCACGCACTACATGGAGGGCGGCAATGTGTACGCCTTGAACGAGAGCGTCCGAAAGGACATCATCTCGCAAAATAAAAATATGGCGCAAAAGGCCCTCCGTGTCATTGCGGCGGCCTGCAAAATGCACGAGAGCTTGCCAAAAAAACTTAGCAGCGAGAATTGCGAAAATAAGATGGTTTTTGTGGGCCTTGCTGGGATGATTGACCCCGTTCGTCCCGAGGCTCTCGCGGCGGTGGAGAACTGCAAGAGCGCGGGCATCAAGCCGGTGATGATAACCGGCGACCACAAAGATACGGCCATCGCGATTGGCAAACAGCTGGGGATAATTAGCTCGGATGCGGAGGCCATCACCGGCGCAGAACTTGATAAAATCTCGGACGAGGAGCTAAAGAAGGTCATCTACGACATCAGCGTCTACGCGCGCGTGCAGCCCGACCACAAGGTTCGCATCGTGGAGTGCTTTAAGCGGCTCGGCAAGGTTGTCGCGATGACTGGCGACGGCGTGAATGATGCCCCCTCGATAAAGCGCGCGGACATCGGCGTCGGGATGGGCATCACCGGGACGGACGTGACAAAAAATGTCGCCGACATGGTGCTCTCCGACGACAACTTTGCGACGATTGTCTCCGCGGTGAAGGAGGGGCGCCGCATCTACGACAACATCAAGAAGGCGATTCAATTTTTGCTCTCGTCGAATATCAGCGAGATTATCTCGATTTTTGTCGCGACGGTGCTTGGCTTCAAGATCTTTTCGCCGATTCACATCTTGTGGATAAACCTCGTCACGGATACGTTTCCGGCGTTGTGCCTTGGCATGGAGGAGGAAGAGCGCGACCTCATGAAGCAACCTCCGCGTCCGGAGAAAGAGAGCCTTTTCGCCGGCGGGCTAACCTTCAACATCGCTTACGAGGGTATTCTCATCTCGCTAATAACACTCGCATCATACTTCTTGGGCGTGGTAGCTGAGACCGGCCGCTTGCAACTTGTAAACAGCACCTACGGCACTACGATGGCATTCCTGACGATGTCCCTCACGGAGACTTTCCACGCCTTCAACGTGCGCTCGCTAAGCAACTCCATATTCGCGATAAAAAAGCAAAACTGGTATCTTATCGCCTCCATGGTTTTCTCGACCGTACTCATAAACACCGTTATATACGTCCCCGCACTCGCCTCAATCTTCGAGGCCACAGCCATTCATCCGCTCGAATATTTCCAGTGCATCGCGCTCTCGCTAGCTATTATTCCAATAGTTGAGGTCGTGAAGTTTTGGCAAAGACAGAATGCAGTATCCAGATAAAAACACTGACGCTTCAAAAACAGCGTCAGTTTCTTTTGCCAGCTGAAGAAGTGCCATGAATGAGTAGTTGCAGGAAATTTGGGAGGAAAAATCATTTTTTAGAGGAAGGCAAGAGTTTTTAGCAGAAACGTATTAACAAAAATTTTGAAGATAGCCTTAGCTGTTTCAAGTGATCGAAAAAAGCATTTGGACCTTCGGCGCAAAGGAGCAATGTAGTGTCGCAAATCAGAGTTTACACCTTCAACGGTGTAGGTCTGGCTTTTATTTTTTAGCGAAGTATGAGTGCCTTCATAGC